>DASVNL010000325.1:0-9576 GCA_036383875.1 Thermoanaerobaculia bacterium | reverse complement strand
CAGGAGGTTCTCGCGCGGAACGCGCTGTTGCAGAAGAACATCGCGAAAGCGCAGACGGCGATCTCGCGCGCCAGCACGCTGACGGCGAAGAGCATCACGATCGGACTGCTCGCCTCGATTCGCGCGACGCAGGCGCGGGTGGAGCTCGCGCGCGGCACCGGGAGCTTCGCGTGGAAACTCGCGCAGGAAGCCGTTGCGAAAGGGAAGGCGAGTCACATCCTCGCCACCGAGCTCGATGCGCGACTCGTCGCCGCCGACGTCGACGCGCAACTCGGACGCTCCAGCGTCGCGGCTGAGCGCTCGGCTGTTGCCGAGATCGCGAAGAAGCACGGCTTGCTGCTCCTCGCGCGCAAAGCATCGCGACGCTGAGCGGGCATGCTCCGCGCAGTCGCGATGCGCATGGCGACGAAAACATCCTCAACCGTGGCAAAGCAGCGCAAGGTCCAGCGCGGGATCGACAAGAAGCGTCCGTCGAAGGCGAAGTCGAAGCAGGCGGCGCGGATGCCCGCGCAACATCAGGTCAAGCCGGGCATCGAGTCAAAGCTCAAGCCGCGGCCGCAGTTCCGTAATCCCGACTATCTCGGCAGCGGCAAGCTCGAAGGGAAAGTTGCGCTCATCACCGGCGGTGACTCCGGCATCGGACGCGCGGTCGCGGTGCTGTTCGCGCGTGAAGGCGCGGACGTCGCGATCGTCTACCTCGACGTCGAACAGTCCGATGCCGAAGAAACGAAGCGCGTGATCGAAGAGGAAGAAGGGCAGAGCTGCTTGCTGATTCCGGGCGACGTGAAGGACGCGTCGTTCTGCGAGTTCGCGGTGCAGGTCACTGTCGACGAGCTCGGCGGACTCGACGTGCTCGTGAACAACGCCGCGTTTCAACAGCATGCGGAGTCGCTCGAGGACATCACCGAGGAGCACTTCGATCTGACGTTCAAAACGAACATCTACGGCTACTTCCACATGACCAAAGCCGCGCTCCCGCACCTCGGCGAAGGGAGCTCGATTCTCAACTGCGGCTCCGAGACCGGCTTATACGGCAACAAGGGACTGCTCGATTACTCGTCGACGAAAGGCGCGATCCACGCGTTCACGAAATCGCTCGCGACGAACCTTGCGCCGAAAGGCATTCGCGTGAATGCCGTCGCACCGGGTCCCGTGTGGACACCGCTCACCCGCGGACCAGCCGAAGACGAAGATCACCACGTTCGGCAGCTCGACGTCGATGAAACGACCCGCGCAACCGGAGGAGATCGCGCCGGCGTTCGTGTTCCTCGCCGCGCCCGTGTGCTCGAGCTACATCACGGGCATCGTCTTGCCGGTGATGGGCGGCGTGATCGGCGGCACGGAGTCGTGAGACTCGCGAGATGATGTGCGGTCATGAAACGACCGCACGTCATCTGCCACATGATGCCGTCTCTCGACGGCCGCATCGTCACGAAGCCCTGGGACATCGCCGAAGTCGGGACGAAAGAGTACGAGCGCACCGCTGCGACCTTCAAGGCCGACGCGTGGATCATCGGACGCGTTTCGATGGAGCCGTACGCGGGCAAATCGCGCGTCTCGCGACGCAAGCCGGCCGAGCCGATCTCGCGCGAAGACTTCATCGCGAAGAAGGCTGACTCGTACGCGATCGCGATCGATCCGTCGGGCAAGCTCACGTGGACGTCGGACAACGTCGACGGCGAGCATTTCATCACCGTGCTCACCGAGGGCGTGTCGGATGCGTATCTCGCGTTCCTGCGGGAGAAAGGCGTGTCGTACATCTTCGCGGGCGCGAAGACGATCAACCTCGAGAAAGCGCTCGAAAAGTTGTACGCGCACTTTCGCATTCGCACGCTGCTCCTCGAAGGCGGCGGCAAAATCAACGGCACGTTCCTCAACGCCGATCTCATCGACGAGCTGAGCATCCTCATCGCGCCGATCGCGGACGGCGGCATCGGCACGCCGACACTGTTCGACGCGAAGAAGGGCCGCGCGGTCGCGCGCAATCTGAAGTTGCTGTCCGTCGAGAAAGTGAAGGGCGGGATCGTCTGGTTGCGGTACAAATTGCAGCACTAGATGGAAATCTTCGAGATCGTCATCGCTCTGCTCCTCGGCGGCGCGGGACTGGCCGCGCTCGCGCGTCGCATGGCCACGCCGTACCCGGCGCTCGTCGCCGTCGCGGGTGCCGGACTCGCACTCGTGCCGCGCGTCCCGACGGTAACGCTCGACCCCGAGCTCGCTCTCGCGCTCTTCGTCGCGCCGGTGTTGCTCGACGCCGCGTTCGATGCGCCGCAGCGCGACTTGCGCGCGAACTGGCGACCGGTCGTGAGTCTCGCGTTGGGCGCGGTCGTGTTGACGGTCGCGATCGTCGCGATCGTCGTGAAGTGGCTCGCACCCGGGATTCCGTGGGCCGCCGCGATCGCGTTGGGCGCGATCGTCGCGCCGCCTGACGCCGCGGCCGCAACCGCGGTGCTCAAGCAACTGCGACCACCGCATCGGCTGCTCGTGATTCTCGAAGGCGAGTCGCTCTTCAACGATGCGAGCGCGCTGCTCATCTATCGAATCGCCGTCGCCGCTGCGGTGACCGGATTCCTCTCCGGCTGGACGCTCGTGCCGACGGTGCTCATCGTGACGCTCGGCAGCGTCCTCCTCGGCTACGTGCTGTCGTGGGGCATGGCGTGGACGATCGGCCGCATTCAGGATGTCTCGACGGCGGTCATCGTGCAGTTCTGCACGACGTTCGGCGTCTGGCTGCTCGCGGAGCGCCTGCATCTCTCCGGCATCCTCACGATGGTCGTCTATGCGATGGCCGTCTCGCGTCGCGCGGCGGACACCGTGCCGGCGCGCATTCGCATTCCGTCGTACGCGGTGTGGGAAGTCGCGGTGTTCGTGCTGAACGTGCTCGCGTTCATCCTCGTCGGCTTCCAACTGCGCTCGATCGTGCTGCGACTCGAACGCGCGGCGTGGACCGAGTACGGCATCGTCGCGGGCGCAGTCACGCTGGCGACGATCCTCGCGCGCATCCTCTGGGTGCACGGCGCCGCAGCGGTGAGTCGCTGGTGGTGTCGCGAGCGCCCGCAGGATCAGGGCGTCGGACTCTCGCCGAAAGCCGCGACGGTCGTCGGCTGGTGCGGCATGCGCGGCACGGTCACGCTCGCCGCCGCGCTCGCGTTGCCCGCAGCGTTTCCGTTTCGCGATCTGATTCTCGTCACCGCGTTCGCCGCCGTCCTCGGCACGCTCGTCGTGCAGGGGATGACGCTGCGTCCGCTGCTCGAACGCCTGAATCTCGAAGACGACGGCGAGGTCGAGCACGAAGTGCGACTCGCGCGTGTCGAGACGCTGCGCGCGGCACTCGCAGCGAGCGCGGAGTGTCCGGGCGCCGACACGGCGGAGCTCGTGCGACGCCGCTACGAAGTCCTGCTGCGTCGCGCGGAGACGGAGCTCACGAAGGGCAAGCCGGTCGACGGCAACGGCGACGACGAGTCGACGGAGATGTGGCGCGCGCTCAACGCGGACGCGGAAGTGATTCGCGTCGCGACGGCCGCCGAACGTCAGCGCCTCGTGGCGATGCGCAACGACGGCACGATCGGCGACGCCGCGTTCCAGCTCGTCGAACAAGAGCTCGACTGGGAAGAGCTCGATCTGCAGCAGCTCGTGCGCGCCTAATCTGACAGTAGGAATCGCGATTGCAGAGCACGGTCCGCTGGTGACCGCAATGACGATCTCCTGCGCTGACTGTGGGAACACGCAGACGATACCGCCGCTGCCGGCACGCGCCTCGGCGAGCTGCCGGCGCTGTGGCCGGCAACTCGCGCGTCACACCTCGACGGGCGCGGACCTCACGCTTTCCTGCGCGATCGCGACGTTCGTGCTGCTGCCGCCCGCGGTGTTCATGCCGCTCATGGACTCGACGATCCGCAATCTCGTGTACGAGGAAAGCAGACTCGTCTCCAGCGTCGGTACGATCTATCGCGAGGTCTGGTTCCCGTTCGCGTTCGGATTCCTCTTCTTCGCGTTTCTCTTTCCCGCGTTGCGCGCGACGTTTCAGATCGTCGTGATCGCGTCGCTGAAACTCGGCTGGCGCGTCTGGCAGCGCGGCCGGCTGTTTCGCTGGAGCGAGGAGCTGCGCATCTGGAGCATGACGGACATCGTCGTGATGGCCGGTGCCGTTGCGTACTTTCGTGCGTCCGTGCCGGCCGAGGTGGTGGTGCGGATCGGAGCGTGGGTGTATGTGATCGTTGCGATCTTGATTTTCATCGGCGATCGCGCACTCGATCGCCGCGCCGTGTGGAACGCGATCTATCCCGATCGCGTCGCCTCGTCCGAACGCCATCTCGCATCGTGTGATGTCTGTGAGCTCGCCGTCGCGACGCGACGTCCGGGCGATCACTGTCCGCGCTGCGGCAGCCGCCTCGATCGCTCCATTGCGCCGAGATTCGTTCCCGCCGTCGCCGCAGTCGGCGCATCGATTCCGCTTTGTCTGCCCGCGTACGCGGCGTCGGTCATGGTCAACGACCAGCTCACGGGCGTGCTCGAACACACGGTCATCGGCACAGTGCAACTGCTCGCCGATCACGGCTACTGGCAGCTCGGCATCGTCGTGTTGCTCGCGGGAGTCGCGGTGCCGTCGATCGTGCTGGCCGGCATCACGTGGCTGCTGATCCGCGTGCGATTCCCAAGGAGGAAAGGACTGATCCTGCGCACACGCGTCTATCGCATTCTTCGCCGGCTGGTGCGGCTGCCGATGATCATTCCGTTCATCGCCGCGCTGGCCGCGCCGATCGTCGACTTCCGCGGCATCGACGACATCGTCGCCGGCCCCGGAGCCACACCGCTCTTTCTGCTGATCGCGCTGCTGATGTTCGCAGTGCGGATGTTCGAGCCGCGCCTGATGTGGAAGGCGGCGGGAGAGAACGTATGAGTGAGTACGACAACAACGATCGCCGGCGTGGCGAGGAGGAAGAGGCGAGCGTCAAGGTCGCGCGCTGGGGTCCGTGGATCTGGATCGTGCCGGCGCTGGCATTGTTCTTCGCCGGATACCTCGTCGTGCGCTACGGATTCTTCGGCGGCGGCGACGTGACGGTTCGATTCTCCGAGGCGCATGGGTTGGATCGATATTCGCCGGTGAAATTCAGGGGAGCGAAGGTCGGCACGGTGCAGAAAATCACCATCGCCGAAGACGGCGGCTCGGTGATCGTGCGCATCTCGATGGACGCGTCGATGAACTACGCGCTCACGAAAGGGACGCGCTTCTGGATCGTCGAGCCCGGACTCGAAAGCGGCGGCATCGGCGGATTGCTTTCCGGCACGTACGTCGGCATCGCGCCGGGCGCAGGCGAGGAGACGCGCGAGTTCGCGGGACAGGAGTACGCGCCGGTGTTGTCCGCGTCGGAGCCCGGCAAGACGGTGATTCTCGAAGCGCATGGCGTCGGCGCGGTGACCGTCGGATCGCCGGTGCAGTATCAGGGCATGCGCGTCGGCCGCGTCCTCGGATCGGAGTACGACGAGAAGCGCGGACTCACGCTCGTGCACGCATTCGTCGTGCGACGTTTCGCGGACAGCGTGCGCCAGAGCACGCGTTTCTATCGCGGCGGTGGTCTCGACATCTCGCTCGGTGGCGGCGGCGTTTCCGTCGGCGGTGCGTCGATCGCGTCGCTGCTCGCGCCACCGATTTCGTTTTACACGCCGGAGATCCTCGCGGGCGCGCCGGTCGCGGAGAAGACGCGCTTCAAGTTGTATGAGAACGAATCGTCCGCGATCGCGGCGGCTGATGGTCCGCACGTCACGTACCTCACGTACTTCCCCGGCCCGATCGGCGGCTTGAAGCCGGGCACGCCGGTGACGATGAAGGGCGTGCAGGTCGGTCGCGTGCGTGACGTGCGACTGCGCTACGTCGACTCGACCGCGTCGCTCGAAACGCCGGTCACGCTGGAAGTCGATCCGCGTCTGCTCGAGATCGACGTCAACGCAGCGTCGACGCGCGCCGATGTCCGCGCGCGCATGGACGGCGTCCTCGGGAAGCTGATCAACAAAGGCATGCGGGCGTCGCTCTCCACCAGTTTGGTGTTGCCGGGTGCGAGTGCGGTGTCGCTCGAGTTCGCGGCGAAGCCGGGCACGGGACGACTCGTGCCGCACGATCCGCCGATCATTCCGGCCGCGGCCGCGGGTCGCGGGATCGAGGACACGCTCGCGGCGCTCAACGACGTCGCGAACACGGTGCGCGGTCTGCCGATCGCGGAGATCGCGGGCAATCTGCGCAGCACGTCGGCGCGACTGAACACGCTGGTCAACGATCCGGCGCTCGATCAGAGCCTGCAGCGTCTCAATCGCTCGCTCGCGGAAGTCGAGCGCATCACGACGGTCGCGGGTCAGAACGTCGGCCCGATCGTCGAGAGTCTGCGCAACGCGGCGACGTCGGCGGAAGCCGCAGCGAAGAGTGCGCAGGGACTGCTCGGATCGCAGCAGAAGCAGAACTACGACGTCGCGGAGTTGATCCGCGAACTGACGCGCGCCGCGGAGGCGGTGCGCGCGCTGGCGTCGTATCTCGCCGAGAATCCGGATGCGCTGTTGAAGGGGAGACGCGAATGAAACGGCTGCTGGTGATCGTCTGTCTTCTGGTTGGCGGCTGCAGCTTTCTGAAGCGTCCGCCGAACACGTTCTACTCGCTCGAGCCGGTGCCGGGCACGCGACTCACGAAGTCGGGCATCCCAATCGGCATCGAGGGATTGGAACTGCCGCCTGGCCTCGATCGCCGCGACATCGTCGTGCGCGACGCCGATCACAAAGTCGACGTCCGCGGCACGAATCAGTGGACGGCGCCGCTCGAAGAGATGGTGATCCATACGTTGGGATTCAATCTATCGACGCGGTTGCCCGAGGGGATGGTCATCCTGCCGGGACAGGGAAAGCCGGAGGCGATGCGCACGGTGTACGTGACGTTCGGCGAGCTCGCGCCGGGTCCGGAGACGACGTTCGTGCTCGAAGCCCAATGGACGCTCGACGGCCAGGCCACGCACGAACGAATCGAAGTCCCGATGTCGTCGCTGGAAACGCCACAAGTCGTGACTGCGATGAACCAGGCCCTCGCGCTGCTCGCCGACAAAATCGCGGCTGGGGTTTAGCGGAACGTTTGAGGGACCGCCGCCGTCCCGGCGGCTGTTCACGGCGGCGTCCCGCCGCCGTGGGGCGAAGGCGCGGGACGCCTTCGCGACAGCCGGCGAGACGCCGGGCGGTCCCTTGACTCTTACTTCACAGGATTCGCCGCGAACAGCTTCGCGAACGCGCCCGTCGCTTGCGACAACACGGCGTCGGCGGCGGCGGTGTAGGCCTCGTTCGTCGTCTTCGCGACCTTCTTCCACTTCTTGCTCTTGTGATCGGCGCCGCTGAGGCTGAGCACCGTGCCGCTCTTCTCATCGACCGCGAACAGCTCCGCGAACTCGAGATCCGTGTCGAGCGCCTTCGTCAGCGAGAGTGCGCCGTCGTCGCCTTTGAACACGATGCCGCCGTAGCGCGTCTGTTCGGCGCGGACGACGCGCGTGTAGAACGTCGGGACGCTCATCGCCAGCGACGCGCCGACTTCCGCGCGGCGTTGAATGAGTCCGCTCTTGTTACCGCTCGATTCCATGTGCGCGAAGTCGATGACGATCATCGGCGCGATCGAGATCGGCGCCTTCAGCGCCTCCGACTGTTTGTTGAACGCGCGCATGTTCTTCTGGCCGATGCCAGCGTCGCCCCACGAGTCGCCGACCTGCCACCACAGCGGCATGCCCGTCGGCGCGAAGGCCTTACCTTTGAGCAGGCCGACGTCGACCGGCTGCGGGGTCGCGGTCGCGGTGTTGAAGCCCGCGTACGTCGGCTTCAGTTCGTCGAGTGTCACCACCTCGCGGCCGGCGGCTTTCAGTTGCTCGATGAAGCGCTGATACGCGCGATCGGTGATGGCCTGCATCGTCGCGTCGTCGACGCCCTGCAGGTCGACTTCCATCTTCGCACGCGCCGAGCCGCGCTCGACGCCGCCCGGCAAGTACGTCGCGCCGGAGAACGCGCGCGCTTCGTTGTGCGTCACGAAGACGACGCGGAATCCGCCGATCGCGACGCGATTGCTCTTCGCGAACGCGGTGGCGGTCTTCGCGCCGAACGTCCCTCCCATCTTGCCGTCGAACCACTCGGATGGGTTGAGGTCGGGAAGGGTGATGGTTTCGTCAGCGGCGAATGCGGGGACGGTCATCGCGACCAGCGCGCAGGCCACGAGCAGGGACTTGAGTGCTCTCATTTTTCTCTCCACACGTTGTGAGGGTTGCTTATTGGTCATCGCGCAAACGGCGGCCAAAGTCCCTCAGCGATCTGGAGGGAGGGGGGTAGGGAAACCCACCACTTCCGGATCTCCTCCCATTGAAGGAGGAAACTCATGGCCCGATTGTTCGCCCGTTCCCTCGTGGTGTGTCTCCTCGCCCTTCTCATCCTCGCGTGTCCTCAGAAAACCGAGACTCCCGCGGAGAGCACGGCCGCATCGACCGATTCCACCGCGACGCCAACCGCGGAGGCTCCCCCCGCGAACCTCATCCCGGCGGTGTGCGACGTCGCGAAGAACAAGTGCGGCAATCTCAGTCAGTGCGCGATGGCGCCGCTCGGCGCAGCGGCTGCCACGATTCCGACGGAGCCGTGCACGCTCCAGGGCGAAGCAGACCCTCAGACGCAGGAACTGGTCGACATCTATTCCTGGAACCTCTTCGTCGCGCTCAACTGGCCCGGCAACAGCGGGAACTGCGTGGCCGATACGAACAAGAACATCATGGCGGTGAAGAGCGGCGACGGCACGTATTCGACGTGGCAGACGTACATGCCGAGCGAGAACGTGTTCGTGAATCCGAACAGCAAACCGGCAGCGTGGTGCAGCGGCAACGGATTGCTCAAAGGCACCGCGCGCATCTTCGACAACATCGCAAAAGCCGCCCCGCAAGCCAAGCTCCTCGGCGGCGACTTCCTCAAAATCTCCGAGCCCGGCGGCGACGTCCTGCAGGCCAAGGGCGGCGTGCTGACCGATCAGAGTCAGCGCTGGGTGCGTTACGAGCGCCTGATGAATCAGATCGAGTACACCTACATCTCGGGCGACAAGTGGAACACCAATCTGCTCAAGGCGATGGTGCAGAACAACCAGCCCATCCAGATCCCCACCGGCTCGATCGAGATCAAAGCCGCGTGGAAAGTGCTGACGGACACGGAGGTCACGCAGGCCCGCTACTTCACCACGAAGGCGATCGTCTGCAACACGCCGGACGGCCAGCGCACGCCGTGCAACGCGAAGCCGGTGACGCTGGGGCTCGTCGGCTTGCATCTCGTGCAGCAGCGCAACACCGGCGGCACGATGTTCTGGTCGACGTTCGAGCACGTCGACAATGAGACGGTCTTCTACAACAAGGCCAGCAACGCGACGCCGAACACCGACCTCGCGACGCAGCCGTACATCGAGCTCGATTCGAACTGCAAGGGCCGCAACATCCCGACGCAGGTCAAGCGCGTGACGCCGATTCCAGCCGCCGCGGAGCTCAACAAGTACTACCAGGGCGTGCTCGCGGGATCCGTCTTTGCGAACTATCAGCT
>DASVNL010000324.1:0-3716 GCA_036383875.1 Thermoanaerobaculia bacterium | reverse complement strand
TCGAGATCAAGGACTACATCGCCGAGATGCTCGCGCGCGGCGGCGAAGAAGAGTTCAAGAAGAACGTGATGAAGGATCTCGACTGGCGCCGCGACCACTACGCGCCGGAAGAAGCGAAGGTCGCGAAAGTGGCCTGAACTTCATCGGCCGGAACCGGCCGGCTGAAGAGAAATCCCTGAATGAGATCGCAGTTCAGATCGAGCAGCAGCTCGAGTTGATCCTCGCGTTCGACTTCTTCCGCGATCACCGGAATCCCGACTTCGTGCGCGAGTCCGATCATTGCGCTGACGATTGCGCGGCAGCGGCGATCCGTTGGGAGTGGCTGCACGAACGCGCCCGGGATCTTGATCCCGTCGATCGGAAACTTCTGGAGGTGGGTGAGGGACGAGTGGCCGGTGCCGAAGTCGTCGAGCCACAGACTCACGCCGAGCTGCTTGAGCGTGACGAGGACGTCCATCGTCTCGTCGGGATGCTCGATGTAGCTCGTCTCGGTGATCTCGAGATTCACGCGATGCACGTCCGTGCCGCACGCCGTGATGAGCGCGGTCAAACGGTCGATGACGTTCCCTTCCTCGAACTCGCGCGGCGAGAGGTTGACGTTCAGACGGACGCCGGACGGCCACTGGGCAGCGTCCGTGTACGCGCGTTTCACGAGGAGTGAGTCGAGTGCGAAGAGCTCGGGGCCGCCGTTGTCTTCGGCGGCTTCGTGGATGATCGCCGCTTCGCGGATTTCCCCCGAAGAGCGACGCTGACGGAGCAGCGCCTCGGCGCCATAGATCGCGCCGGTGCGCGCGTGATGAATCGGCTGATAAACCAGGACGAGCTGATCCTGGCGATCGAGCGCGCGATCGAGCGCAGCCTGCGCGACGGTGTCGGACGCTTCGCGCCGTTCTACCAACGTTTGTAGAGCTGCCACGTCGCTAGTGCCGCGCCGACGAGGGCCAGCAGCACCAGGATGCGATTGCGTTGAATCTGCGACCAGATCGAAGACTGGGCGCGTTTCTGCCGCTCCACCAGCTCCATCTTTTGCAGATCCTGCCTCTTGACCGTGTCCTTCACGCGACCTTCGAAGTCGCGCAGTGTGCGCATCGGCTCGTCGGCCGCGGCGGCGCCGTGTCCGGTGTCGATCATTACGGCCGCGGAGACCGCGGGGCGGACGATCTTCTCGCCGCGATCCTGAATCACGTGATAGTCGCCCTGCTCGAGATACAGCACCGTCGGACCGGCCTGCGTGTTGCGCACGAACAGCACGCGCTCATCGCCCTGCTTGAACTTCGGAACGCCGATGATTTCCTGCGCGATGTGCCCCACGGTTCCGCCCGGAGTCACGATCGTGATTTCCTGCGACGGAAATCCTTTGAGCGTCTTCTCGACGCGGAACGTCGAGTAGGTGAGGATCCAGTTGCGGGCGCTGTCGTACCGCGACTGCTGCCCGATGCACGTTCCGACCACGATCGCCGCGGCGTCCTCGACCTTTTCCTCGAACGCGACTGCGCGCGAGATCGTCGCGTGCGCCGTCAGGGGAGTGAGGGCGAGAATTCCGGCAAGTGCGAGTACGGGTCGCAGGGTCATGATGACCGGCTACGTAGCAAACGACCGGCCAATAAAGTCCCTCACGACGTCGATCTCTTCCTGTGCGACCTGATGGCTCATCGGATACTCGTGATATTCGACGATGAGTCCGCCATCTTCGAGGACGCGACGGGCGCGTCGTGCGTAGTTCACGGAGACGACGTCGTCGTACGCGCCGTGGGCAATCAGCACCGGCAGGCCGGCGTGTTTGGAGATGTCAACCAGGTCGTTCTCGTAGAGGCCGCCACTCATCGCGATGATGCCGGCGAGTTTCTTCTCCGTGCGCAGTCCGACGTCCAGCGCCATCATCGCGCCCTGCGAGAAGCCGGAGACGATGAGCTGCGAGGTCGGATATTTCTCCGTGATCTCGTCGATGAAGCGCAGCAACTCTTCACGCGACGCCGCGACGGATGTGTGTTCTGGCGGCCAGCCTTCGAACCACGTCCAGCCCATCGACATGCCGGGATACGGCTCGAATGCTTTCGGGGCGTTCGGGAAAACGAAGCGAGCGCCGCTCGGAGAATCGAGCAGCGGTGCGAGGTCGGCGAGGTCGTTCATGTCCGCGCCGCGGCCGTGGATCATGATGACCATCGGCAGCGTTGCGGAGTCGGATTGGTTCGAAGGGGTGGCCACGAGATGACGGAGCATTCCGTCATTGTACGAAACGGGGTGAAGGGCGCTCTCACTACCTCTGCAAGGAGACTGAGAGATGCGAACTTCACTCGTTGTGTTTCTGTTGTTGTGTTTGTCCGTTCCACTTGCCGCGCAATCGACGAGTTGTGCATTCGAATTGACGCTGACCGGCGGCGCCGACGACGGATTTGCGTCGCCGGATGATCCGACTCACCGTAGTCCGGGGCTGTCGAATTTCATCGTCAGCCGTTTCCCGAAGGACTACGACGACATGTCCATCAATCGCCATTTCGGCGACAGCTTCAAGCTCGACGAATGCATGATTTGCAATCAGATCTGCAGCGCCACTGTCGAAATCGAAGTGCAGGGAACCGGTGGGCTGGACTGCAATGACAGTCTGTTCATCGGACAGGCCGGCGGAACGCCGATTTACCTCCAGACCATCATTCCCGGCGGCTGCGATTCCGTTCCGGCGACCGATGTCTATGAGCAGTGGTACGCCAAAACGTCCAGTACGAGCGTGCAGTCGATCAGCCTCGACGTGAAAGCGTTGCAGGAGCTCGTCTGCGACAATAATTACCCGTGGCTCGACGTCGTCGTGCAGGACGACCACGGCGTCGACTCCATCAAACTGATCATCAAGTACTGAGAGGCGCGTCATGTTGCGTAAATGGCTGCTCTCTCTCATTGTGCTGATTCCCACTGTGGCCTTTGCGGCCGATAAATGGGAGCCAATTCCCGCGCTGAAGCGGGTGACCACGAACGGCCGCAAGGTCGCGTCACAGACGATTACGAAAGGCGGCTGCACTGTGAACGTCGCACCGTCGCCGGGCGGCGCGTTTTTGACGTTCACCTGTCCTGAAACCGCGTGGCAGCTCTATGTGCGCAATACCGACAAGGGATTGCAGGTCCGTCGCGCGGAACTTCGTCGCACGCCGGCTGGAAATTTCATGCGCGTGCTGTATGAGGCGAATATCGCGGAGATTTTCGTCCCGTATCACGACGGCGACCCGGAGCATCGCCTGTCCGACAATCAATTCTGTCACTCCGCCGTGTGCATCCGCGAAGTGACCGCACAAGACATCGCCGGCGCGACCGCGCAATTGATCACAATGTCCGGCGATACGAAACCCACCGCCGCGGTCGAGATTCGCGATCGCGGCCTCGCGTGGATGTGTAAGTGGGGGACGGGCTCGCATTCACGGCGAGGTCAGGAGATGGTGATCTGGGGGACGTGGGACACAGGCAACTACGACTACATCATCGAATACTCATTCCGCGACGACGGCCAGATGTCCTTCCGCCTCGGCGCCACCGGCTGGGACAATCCGAATTACTCGCCCGGCCTCGCGCACATGCACGACATCCTGTGGCGCGTCGACGTCGATCTCAATGGCGATCTCGATGACTCGGCCTTGCTCGAGTCGCACGATGAGGTCGGCTTAGTGGGCGTTGATTCCGAGGTCACGTTCAACAACGGAGTCGAAGGCGGTGCGGTGCTCAACCCGGTC
>DASVNL010000323.1:0-2538 GCA_036383875.1 Thermoanaerobaculia bacterium | reverse complement strand
ACGATCAGCTTGTAGCCGTAGCGCACGATCTCCGCGAGCCAGCGCGCGGCCTGCTTCGCACGCGCGATCTGTTCTTCCTGGGTTCCACGATCCTCGGGGCGAAGCAGGGCATTGCCGCCGAACGCGACGACGGCCAGTTTGTGACGACTCAATCAAAGCTCCTCGCGCTGCAGCGGCATGGTCATGCAGCGCGGACCACCACGCGCACGCGAAAGCTCGTTGCCGGCGATCTGCAGCGCGTATTTCTTGTCGGTCCACGTTTCGAGCTCCGTGCGGCCGAGGAGAAGATCGTCTTCGTAGACGATGTGATAGCCCTTCTTCGCCAGCGCTTCCGCCGTGCGCACGTTGCGCTCGTACAACAGGATGATTCCGGGCGCGAGCGCGAACGCATTCGCACCGTCGGTCCACTGCTCGCGCTGCTGATCGACGGCGCTGTTGCCGCCGCAGTTGATCGGCTCGAGATCGAAGCCTTTCTTCTTCAGCGCAGCCAGTAGTGATTTCTGCGACGAATACGCTTCGGTACGTTTCTTCGTCAGATCGACCGTCGTGACCTTCGCGGCCTGCGAGCCGCTCGGCAGAATGACCGGCGGATACACGAGGCACTCGTTGTGGTTGATGAACGTGAAGATCGTGTCGAGGTGCATGAACGAGCGATGCCGCGGGATGTCGACGATGATCACGCTCTCGACGCCGGCGTTCGCCGCTTTCAACGAACGAATCAGCGCCTCGACGCCGGCCTTGTTCGTACGCTCCGTGACGCCGACCAGCAACAGATCGCGCCGCGGCACGAGCACATCGCCGCCTTCGAGCGTCGGGACGCCGCGGCCAATCGGTCGCTCCGGCTCCTTGGCCATGAAGTCGACCCAGAAGCGATCGGCGCCGGCGAAGTGCGGGTGATTCTCGAAGACGTATTTCGAGAGCAGCGACTCGCGACGCCGCGCCTGCGTGGCCATCGATGAGATGACGACGCGATCGCCGAGGACGATCTGCGGATCGCGCATGAAGAAGAGATTCGGGATCGGGAAGAGATCGAACTCCGGCAGCGTGCCGGCCTTCGTCTCCTTCGCAATTCCGGCGATGAGCACTTCCGCCAATGCGGCTGCCGGCTGTTCGAGCAGCCAGCCGACGAGCTTCCTTCCCAGGCCGTTGCGCTTCGCGAGATCCTTGACGATGCGCGACTTCAGCTCGGGCATGTCGAGGACTTCTTCGAGCAGATCCTGCAGGTCGAACACGTCATCGGCGATGAAGCGAATGAGCTGCTGGAAACGGCGATGCTCCTCGCGCGCGACCTGTCCGTAGAGGATGTCGTCGAAGAGGAGCTGGGCCATCATCGGCGGGATCATGAGATCGATCTCGCGGCCGGGAAGATGAACGAGAACACTCTTCAGGCGGCCGATCTCGCTGGTGACGTTCAATTGCATGCGGGGCGGATTCTACCCGGCGCCTCGAAAACGTTGAAAACCGCGTAACATTTGGATCGATCCCATGCGCTTCACCCCTCGGATCTTCGCGCTCGCTCACCTCCTGATCGCACCGCTCGTGTTTGCGGCTTCGCCCCGCATTACCTTCACGCGCGTGATCCCCGCGTCGCAGAGCTTCGGCAAAGCCGAAGACATCGCGATCGTGCAGGCCATCGGCGATCACGAGTCGATCGAGATCTTCGTCGGCGGTTTCGTCGCAGAGATGAACCACGCCGGATTCCTCCACGCGCGCGACGTGCGACAGGCCACCGGCCCCGCGGACGCGTATCTCTCGATCAAGAACTATCGCTGCGAGCCGAAAGAGCGCGTCGCGGAAGGCAGCGTGCGCGACGTCGACGGCAATCGTGTGAAGCGCCAGCTCTCGTTCATCGACGTGACGTGCACGGTGCGCATCGACGTGCTGTCGAACGTCATGAAGTACCAGTCGACGTTCTACGCGAAGGGCGAAGGCACGTCGCCGCGCGCCGAAACGCTCACCGACGCCGAGCGCGAGATCGCGTACCAGCAGGCTGCGCGCTACGCCGCAATCGACGCGGCCGAGCGCGTCACACCGCGCAAGGTCAAAGAATCGGTGCCGCTCGACGAGAACGCGCCCGCGTTCGAAGAGGGCTACGCGATGATCACCGCGGACCGGTTGCCCGAGGCGCGGAAGATCTGGGAGAAGGCGATGAGCGCGCAGCCCCGATCCGCGCCGCTGCGCTACAACCTCGCCGCGCTCTGCGAGGCAATGGGCGATCGGCGCGCCGCCGCGACGCACTACGGCGCCGCCCGCGAGCTCGCTCCGGCGGAGCCGCGCTACTCCAGCGAGCTGAAGCTCTTCTCCAAGCGCACGCAATGATTCGTTGAGCGTGTCATCCCGTGCCGCGCAGACGGCACGGGATCCCGTGCTGGCGCACGGGATGACACGGACGCTCTCTGCTGTTCTTTCCCCGGCATGACAGCAGCGGCCGACATTCAGAACGAGCTTTCCCGCGAAGTGGCCCGGCGCCGCACGTTCGCGATCATTTCGCATCCCGACGCCGGCAAGACGACGCTCACCGAGAAGCTGCTGCTTTAC
>DASVNL010000322.1:0-5084 GCA_036383875.1 Thermoanaerobaculia bacterium | reverse complement strand
TTTTCGGCGAGCGGTCTGATCGCGCTCATCGCTGCGATCGACGGCTACATGCAGGCGCAGTCACTCGAAGAAGGCCACGCCATCGGGCAGTGGACGTTCTTCCGCGATCGCCGCTGATCACTCTTCCGCGAACGCGTCTTCGAGCTTGCCGACGAACGCTTCCACGGGCGTGTTGCCGACGCGATAGATCTCCGTCGGCATGAGGTAGCGGAAGACCGTGCGGCCGTTCTTGCGAATCGTCGCGCGCGCGTACCGCGTCTTGCGGCCGCGTCCCTTCTGCTCGATCAAGCCATCGAAGTCGATGACGACCGGCGCGGACGACGCGATCTCGATGTGCGGGAACTCCTCGCGCAACGCGCGTTCGAGCTCGCCCTGCATCGCGCCACCACGCACGACGATGCGCGACGTGCCGCGCAACTCGTTGTTCATCTTCGCGAGCAGGTTCTCATTCGCGGTTTCGTCGCCGTGCTCGATGAACGTGTTCGCGGGCTCGTCGTCATTCGCCGGCGCAGGCGTCGGCTCGGGCTGCGTTTCAGTGACGACCGGCTTCTCGACGACGGGCGCAGGTTCGGCGGGCCGCGCAAGCGTGACGACTGGCGCGGCCGTCGTCGTGGTTACGGGTGGCGGGGCGACGGTCGCTGTGGTCTCGGTCGATGCAGTCACGACGTCGAGCGTCGACTGTGCGGGCTGCGACGCTGCAGGCGCGCTGGTGGTCGTCGTCGCCGGTTGCGCATCGGCGACCAGCGCGTCAGCCTCGCGCGGACGCGTGAGCCACCATGCGCCTCCGCCGAGGATCGCGATCGCGAGCAGCACGACCGCGATGACGATGAACAGCGGCGCGCTCGATCGCGACTGCGGAACCGGCGCAGCCGGTGGCGGTGGCGGTGACGGTGATGCGACAGGCAACGGCGTCAGCACCGTTGCGGGTGCAGGCGCTTTCGTCTGTTCGGTGCGCACGGTCGAGCGATGCAGCGTGTCGCGCCCTGTCGACATCGACGCTGGTGTCGGCGTGAGACGCATCGTCGACTCGTTGTCGAGCGGCAGCGCCAACGTCTTCATCGCACCCGGATCCGGCAACGATCGCTCGATGCCCTCCAGCGCTTCCGCGAATTCGCGCGCACTCTGAAATCGCTTCGTGCGATCGCGCTGCAACGCGCGACGCAGCGCGGCCTGCAGTTCATCGCCGCCCGGCAACTCCGGCGGCAGCTCGACCGGCTTCAGCTCGCGCTCCTCGGAATGCATCACGTAGTACTGATGCGGCGACGTCGCCTCGTACGGCGGACGTCCGGCGAGCATCTCGTACAGCACCATGCCGATCGCGTAGAGATCGGTGCGGCCGTCGATCTTCTCGTCGTCGGGGATGAAGCCGAGTTGTTCAGGCGATGCGTAACGCAGCTTGCCGACAAAGATGCCGGTGCGCGTCGCGGCGACGTCGGCGGGATCGTCGAACTTCGCGACGCCGAGGTCGATGATCTTGAGCGTGTCGGACTCGCGCGCGATCATCAGATTCTCGGGACTGATGTCGCGATGCACGATGCCCGCGCGATGGATCGCTTCGAGTCCGTGCAGCGCCTGAACGATCAGGCGCACTGCCGCACGCGGCGGAATCGGCCCGCGCGCACGCAATCGCTGCGCGACGTTCTCGCCGTCGATGTACTCCCACACCATGTAGTGCGAGCCGTCCGGCAACGCGGAGAAGTCGTGCAGCGTCGCGACGTTCGTGTGCTGCACCTTCGTCGCGACGCGCGCCTCGCGCAGAAAGCGATCGTGCGCGTCCTGACTGTCGGAGATCTGCGGGCGGATGACTTTGATGACGCGGATCGCGCCGAGGAACGTGTGCTCGGCTTTGAAGACCTCGCCCATGCCGCCGGCGCCGAGACGTTCGAGGATGCGGTACTTGCCGTCGAGCAGTTCGTCCGTGTAGCGGCGTACGAAGTCCGTGATCGCATCGCCGCAATGCGGGCACGCACGGAACGTCCGGTCGATCTCCTGCTTGCAGCGAAGACAGCGCATGGTCAGATGAGGTTACGCCCGATCCAGAATCCGCTGAGCACGATCACGGACGTCCAGCCGAACCACGGCTTGCTCATGAATCGCGGCTGCTCGCCGCGCCACAGACTCGGCGCAGCGCAGACGGCGACGGGAATCAGAAAGAGGAAGAGCAACGGATTGAGCGCGAATGCGTCCGCGAAATGTCCGTGCAGCAGCTGATGCATCGCGCGCGTGCCGCCGCAGCCGGGGCAATCGAGACCGGTGAGTGTGTGGAAGACGCAGCGCGGATACCACCCTGACGCCGCCGGCGGGAACGTGTAGACGATCCAGCCGGCGACGAGGACGAGGGCGCTAGCGGCCCATCTGCGAAAGGATAGCCGCGCCATTGATGAGGAAACCGATGACTATCCCGGCGAGCCCCAGGGCTAACGAGATCCAGCAAAAGAGCTTCGCTTTGTCCGAGGCTTCGCGCGCACCGGCGATGTCGCCCGCTGCGAGTTTCGTGTTCACCTGCGCGGCGAAGATGATCGCCACGACGCCCAGCGGCAAACAGCAGCAGAGCGTGACGATGATCGACTGCACGAGGTAATTCGGGATCGGCTCAGACGGCACGCCCGGCGCCGGCCGCGACGTGAAGCTGTTCGGCGGCGGTGGAGGAACCGTGTACGTCTGGACGGGTGGTGGAGGTGGTGGTGTGTACGAGCCCGCTTCGGAAAGCGGTCGCCCGCAATTCACGCAGATGCTCGAGGTCTCGAGATTAGAGGCTCCGCAATTTGGGCAGTTCACGCCCGAAATTGTCTACCACATCATCCCAAGCTGCAAACGCGCCGCCTCGGACATCATGCTGCGATCCCAGATCGGATCGAACACGACTTCGACATCGGCGTTCTTCACACCAGGCAGCTGCTCGATCTTGTGCTTCACGTCGCCGGCGAGCACCGGTCCCATTCCGCAGCCCGGCGCGGTGAGCGTCATCTTGATGCGCACGTTCTTGCCGGCCGCTTCCGAATCCTCGAGCTCGCAGAGATAGACGAGTCCGAGGTCGACGATGTTCACCGGGATCTCAGGGTCGTAGCAGGTCTTGAGCGTTTCCCACACCATCTCTTCGAGCTTCTCGGGCGTGAGCTCTTCCGGCTTCACGTCCGCGATCTCGTTCGGGATCTTGCCGATCGCTTCGACTTCCTGACCGGAGATGCGCACCATGAGGCCGCGATCGGTGATGAGCGTGTAGGCGCCGCCGAGGGCCTGGGTGATGGTGGCCTGCGCGCCTTGCGGAACGAGAACCTTCTCTCCGCTCGGGATCATGATCGCTTCGGCGCTGCGGCTGAACGTGATTTCTTCTCTCATGATGTTGGGGCTTACTCCGTCGAGACGTTGTTGTCTTTACCTTCGAGACCGCTCTTGAGCGTGTGCCACGCGAGCGTCGCACACTTCACACGCGCCGGAAATTCGCTGACGCCCGAAAACGCCGCGAGGCGTCCGAGATCGGCGGCGCTGAGACCGCTGGTGTCGCCGGTCACGAGTTTGTGGAACGTGTCGAAGAGCAGGGTCGCTTCTTCGCGCGACTTCCCTTTGACCGTCGAGCTCATCACCGACGCGGACGCTTTCGAGATCGCGCAGCCGTTGCCGGTGAAGCTCACATCCTGAATCGTGTTGCCGTCGATTTTGACGAACACCTTGTAGTGATCGCCGCAGAGCGGGTTGTATCCGTCGACCGTGGACGTCGCGTCCGCCATCTCGTGGAAGTTCCGCGGGTTCTTGTTGTGGTCGAGGATGACTTGCTGGTACAGCTCTCTCAAATCCGACATTGGGCTCTTACTCTCGCTCAGCGGAACACTTCGATGACCTTCTTCAGTCCAGCGACCAGCACGTCCGCTTCCTCGCGGGTGTTGTAGAGGCCGAATGACGCGCGGCCGGTGGCCGGCACGTTGAACCGCATCATCAACGGCTGCGCGCAGTGATGTCCCGTGCGCACGGCGATTCCTTCCTGATCGAGAACCGTGCCGATATCGTGCGGATGCACGCCGTCCAGCACGAAGGAAATGACCGACGCCTTCTCGCGCGCGGTGCCGATGATGCGCAGTCCTTCGACTTCCTCGAGACGCGCAGTCGCGTAGAGAAGGAGGTCGTGCTCGTGCGCGGCGATGGCGTCGAGTCCGAGGGACGCGACGTATTCGAGCGCGGCAGCGAGGGCGATCACGCCTTCGATGTTCGGCGTGCCCGCTTCGAATTTGTAGGGCAGCGCGTTGTAGGTCGTCTTCTCGTACGACACCGACAGGATCATGTCGCCACCGCCCTGCCACGGCGGCATCGCTTCGAGCAGCGCCTCGCGACCGTACAACACGCCGACGCCGGTCGGTCCGTAGACCTTGTGTCCGGAGAACGCGTAGAAGTCGGCGCCGAGCTCCTGCATGTCGACGCGAAGATGCGGGACGCCCTGCGCGCCGTCGACGAGGACGAGCGAGCCGTTGGCGTGCGCGGCCGCGATGATGCGCGACAGCGGATTGATGGTGCCGAGTGCATTCGATGCATGCCCGACGGCGACGAGCTTCACGCGCGGGTTGAGCATCCGCTCGTACTCGTCGATGTCGAGCTCACCGGTGTCGAACACCGGGATCACGCGCAGCGTCGCACCTTTTTCCGCGCAAAGCATCTGCCACGGCACGATGTTCGAGTGATGCTCGATCGCGGAGATGAGGATCTCGTCCCCTTCCTTCACGTTCGCGCGACCCCACGTCTGCGCCACGAGGTTGATGCCCTCGGTCGTGCCGCGCGTGAAGACGATCTCTTTGATGCTCGCCGCGTTGATGAAGCGCTGCACGTACTCGCGCGCGTTCTCGAACTCGATCGTCGACAGCTCGCTGAGGTAATGCACTCCGCGATGCACGTTCGAGTTTTCCTGCGAGTAGTACTTCACGATGCGATCGATGACCGCCTGCGGCTTCTGCGTCGTGGCCGCGTTGTCGAGATAGACCAGACGCTTGCCACGCGCGTTGCGCGCGAGGATCGGAAAGTCGCGGCGGATGCGGTCGATGTCATACGAAAGGGCCGAGGGCCGAGGGCCGAGGGCCGAGGGATCGTCTGTGAGTGCT
>DASVNL010000321.1:0-6757 GCA_036383875.1 Thermoanaerobaculia bacterium | reverse complement strand
TCTCGAGCAGCGGCGCGTGTCCGACCGGCTTCCCGTGCACGATCACCGCGCTCGCTCCGGGACAAAGCGCCGTCACCGAAGCGACGTACTTCGTGCAAGCCGCGCCCGGCGCGTCGATCACGAACGTCGCGACTGTCACGTCGGCCGCATCCGATCCGACGAGCAGTAACGACAGTTCCTCTGCAACGACCGAAATCGTCGCGGCGATCCTCTGCCCGACGACCGCGCCAGTGCCGCTCACACCCGCGAACAACGCGACCGTGACGTCGCCGGTCACGCTGACGTGGACCGTCGTCGACGCGGCGACGCAGTACGTCGTCACGATCTCCGGCCCGCAGTCGTTCACGACGAATGTCACGTCGACGGAAGTGAACCTCGTGCTCGCAGCGGGCACGTACACATGGACCGTCGGCGCGATCGGCGATGGTTGCACGCCCTTCACGTCTGCGCCGCGGACGTTCGTCGTATGCGGAGACTCGCTCGAAGCGCCTGCCGTCGGCGCAGTCGCAGAGACGACGACGGGACAGACGTACAGCGTGTCGTGGAACCAGATCGGCGCGGCGAAGCAGTACGAGTTGCAGCAGTCGAACGATGAAGGCTTCACCGCGCCGCAGTCGTTCACGCAAACCGAAACGACGCACGCGTTCACGAAGAACGTCGCGACGCCGACGCCGTTCTTCTATCGCGTCCGCGCGATGCAGGAGTGCGGATCACCGAGCGCATACTCGCCGACCGTGCGCGTCGTCGTCGCACCGGTGCCGTCACCCGACACGCCGAACTTCAACGTCAACGTGCCGGCCGGCAGCACGACGCCGGTCACGTTCCAGCTCTTCGTCCCGGGACTACCCGAGGGCTCCGCGACGTTCATCGCGACGGCGGACAAACCGTGGCTCACGGTCGTGCCGTCGTCGGGCATCGTTCCGCCGGCCGGCGTGCGCATCACGATCGCCGCCGATCCGTCGAAGCTCGTGAACGGCACGTGGACCGGCACGATCCTCATCGCGTATGGCACGGTCAGCGTCGCCGGATCCGTCGCCGCGAACGCGAACACACCGACGGTCTCGATCCCCGTGTCGATCAGCCTCGTGACGCCGGTCATCCCGGGCGAGTTCAGCGAGCCGTCGAACAGCGCGCTGATCATCCCCGCGGTCGGACATCTCTCCGGCGTCGACTCGACGTGGCGCAGCGACATGCGCATCGCGAACACATCGCCGGACGCGGTGAACTATCGCCTGCGCCTCAACAAAGGTTCGGGCGATCCGAACACGCTGCTCGCCGCGACGACGATCACCGTCGATGCGGGCGCAACGACCGCGCTCGACAATCTCGTGCGCACCTGGTTCGGCAACGGCTCGCTCGGCGAGTCGTCGAACGGCGCGCTGATCATCGAGCCGCTCGACGCCGACGGCAAACCGCTCGCGGCGCTCTCGCCGACGACGTTCGTTTCCAGCCGCACGTTCAACGCATCGTCGAACGGCACGTTCGGCCAGTTCATCCCCGCGCTGCCGTACGCGTCATTCATCACGCGCGCGCTGAACACCGGCAGAGTCCCGACGCTGAGCCTGCAGCAAGTCTCGCAATCGAACGCACTGCGCACGAACCTCGGCCTGCTCGAAGCCTCCGGCCGCCCCGTCTCCGCGCTCATCAGCGTCTTCAACGAAGGCGGCATCAAGCTCTTCGATCTCCCGCTGCAACTCGCCGGCGGTCAGCAGCAGCAACTCAACGGCTTCCTCGCGAACAACGGCATCACGCTGCCGAACGGCCGCATCGAAGCGCAGGTCATCGAAGGCGAAGGCAAGGTCACGGCGTACGCCTCCGTCGTAGACAATTTGACGAACGATCCGTTCCTCGTGTTCGGCGTTCCGCTCGACGGCGCCAGCGCGAATCGCTTCGTGCTGCCCGGCGTCGCCGATCTCGACAACGGCTTCGCGACCTGGCGCAGCGACGTGCGACTCTTCAACGCCGGCGACACGCCGCAGCTCGCAACGCTGACGTTCTTCCCGACCGGCGAGCCAACGCGCAGCAGCACGCGCGAAGTCGCGATCGCGCCGGGCGAAGTGAAAGCGCTCGACGGCGTGCTGCGCTCACTGTTCGGACTCACGAACGCGGGCGGCGCGCTTCACGTGACGACGCCCGACGCCGCGCCGCTGATCGTCAGCGCGCGGACGTTCGATCAGCGTCCCGGCGGCACAGTCGGGCAGTTCGTGCCCGCCGTCGCACCGAACGAAGCGGTCGGATCGGGCGAGCGTGCGCTGCACGTTTTGCAGGCCGAGGAGTCGGTGCGGTATCGGACGAACCTCGGTGTGGCGGAGGTTTCGGGACATTCAGCAGTCGTAGAGATCGAAGTGAACTTGCCCGACTCGAAAGTACGTCCGGTCGTGACCGTGCCGCTCGCCGCAAACGAGTTCCGCCAGTTCCCGATCCTCAGCGACTTCGGCCTCGGCTCGATCTACAACGCCCGCATCACCATCCGCGTCATCGAAGGCGAAGGCCGCGTCACCGCTTACGGCTCCGTCATCGACCGCACCACCGGAGACCCGACGTACATCCCGCCGCAATGATCAACGTGATCGTGAGGGGATCCCGTGCTTGCGCACGGGATGACACAACCCCACGTGTCATCCCGAGCCTTAGCGCGGGATCCCCTTCTTACGAAACCTTCGCGCTCTTCAAGCGCAATGCATTGCCGATCACCGATACGGAACTGAAGCTCATCGCCGCCGCGGCGATCATCGGATTGAGCAGCAATCCGAACAGCGGGTACAAAACGCCGGCGGCGATGGGCACTCCGATCGCGTTGTAGATGAATGCGAAGAAAAGATTCTGGCGGATGTTTTTCATCGTCGCGGTGCTGAGGCGTCGCGCGCGCACGATGCCGCGCAGATCGCCTTTGACGAGCGTCACGTCCGCAGCTTCCATCGCGACATCCGCGCCCGTGCCCATCGCGATGCCGACATGCGCGGCCGCGAGTGCAGGCGCGTCGTTGATGCCGTCGCCGGCCATCGCGACGATGCGCTTCTCCGCGATCAGTTTCTTCACCGCGTCCGCTTTCTGCGCGGGCAACACTTCGGCGAGCACTTCGTCGATGCCGAGCTTCTTCGCGACCGCTTCCGCCGTCGTGCGACTGTCACCGGTGAGCATCACGATGCGCAGCCCTTCTTCATGCAGCGCCTTCACCGCCTCGGCCGTCGTGTCTTTGATCGGATCCGCGACGCCGAGCAGTCCCGCGACTTTGCCGTCGATCACGACGAACATCACGGTCTGACCGTCTTTGCGCAGTTGCTCGGAGAACGCGTCGCTTTCGCCGCGCGGAATGTGCAACTCGTCGAGCAGTGCGCGATTGCCGAGGGAGATGCGATGCCCTTCGACGACGCCGTAGACCCCTTTGCCCGGAATCGCCTCGAAGTGTTCGGCCTTCGGAATCGCGAGTCCGCGCTGTTGCGCGCCCGCGACGATCGCCGCCGCGAGCGGATGCTCGCTGGCCTGTTCGACACTCGCCGCGAATCGCAGAAGCTCGCCTTCGTCGGTGCCGCTCGAAATCACCGCGAGCAGTCGCGGTTTGCCGAGGGTGAGCGTGCCGGTCTTGTCGATCACGACCGTGTCGACTTTCCGCATGATCTCGATCGCCTCGGCGTTGCGAAACAGCACGCCCTCGCGCGCGGCCTTCCCGACTGCGACCATCACCGACATCGGCGTCGCGAGTCCGAGTGCGCACGGACACGCGATGATCAACACCGCGACCGCATTCACGATCGCGTACACGACGCGCGGCGTCGGGCCGTAGATCGACCAGAGCACGAAGGTCGCGATCGCGATCAGCACGACGGCGGGCACGAAGAACGCCGACACACGATCGGCGAGTTTCTGAATCGGCGCGCGACTGCGTTGCGCCTGCGCGACGAGATTCACGATCTGCGAGAGCACGGTCTCCGAACCGACGCGCTCCGCGCGCATCACGAACGATCCCGTGCTGTTCAACGTCGCGCCGATCACACGATCGCCCACGCGCTTCTCGACAGGCAGCGCCTCGCCCGTGACCATCGACTCGTCGATGCTCGATCCGCCGTCGATGATCAATCCGTCGACCGGCACCTTCTCGCCCGGACGGACGCGCAGCGTGTCGCCGGCGTGAATCTGCTCGAGCGGCACATCGACTTCGCGCTGCGTCGTGTCGCGAGCATCCGCGTCGACGCGACGCGCAGTTTTCGGCGCGAGCTCGAGCAGCGCGCGGATCGCGGCGCCTGTGCGTCCGCGTGCGCGCAACTCGAGCACCTGGCCGAGAAGCACGAGTGTGACGATCGCGGCGGCGGCTTCGTAGTAGACGGCGACGTGGCCGAGGTCATCGCGGAAGGCGGGAGGGAACAGTCGCGGGAGGATCGTCGCGACGAGGCTGTAGAGATACGCGACTGCCACGCCGAGTCCGATCAGCGTGAACATGTTCAGGTTCCATGTGCGCACCGACGCCCACGCGCGTTCGAAGAACGGCCGCGCGCACCAGAGCACGACGGGCGTCGCGAGTGCGAGCTCGATCCACGGCGCCCACGACAACAGCCCGTGACTGAACATCTCGTGCGCGCGCGACATGTGCCGCGTCATCGCGAAGACGACCAGCGGCAGCGAGAACACGAGCGCGATCCAGAAGCGTCGCGACATGTCGCCGAGCTCCGGATTCTCCGCCTCGTCCAGCGTGACGCGCTCGGGCTCGAGCGCCATGCCGCACTTCGGGCATGCCCCCGGTCCTTCCTGCCGCACCTCCGGGTGCATCGGGCAGACGTACATCACGCCTTTCGGCGCCGCGACTTCAGGCTTCGCGGATTTCGGCTCGAGAAACGCTTTCGGATTCGCGTCGAACTTCTGCTTGCAGGACACCGAGCAGAAGAAATACGTCTTCCCCTCGTGCACCGACTTCCCCGCCGCATGCGCGGGATCGACCTTCATCCCGCACACCGGATCGAGCTCGCTGCCCTGCGCAGCTCCATGCTGCTGGTGCTTCATCAAACCTCCGGACACACGCGGTGAAAAGCCCCGCGGCGCGGAAGCATACGTCGTTCGATGAAGGGAGTGGCGGCCTCAGGGGAGCTTGCGGTCGAGCTTCTGCGCGACGAGCTTGCTGATGGCGTTGATCGTGGGCTGGGGATCGATGGCGTAAGCGCGGAGCTCGGCGTTGATTTCCGCGGGGGACATCGCGGCGAACCGGGCAATGTCCATTTCGGATTCGAGGTCGGGGGTTAGTCTCTCGAGCGGCGGCGGGGTTCCTGTCTTCGTCGTCTCTTCCGTTCTGCTTTGAACCGCCACACTTGCCGACATTCACGTCCTCCGCTGGGTACTGCTTCTCAGATACGTTAAGCCGGGGAAGACGCCGGGATTTGCCACCGCGTAAAAAATTTATCGCGGGAACCACTGTTCACGCCGCCGTTTCAGTCGTTTGTCCATGTTTCGCACCTCGGCCACCGGGACGCCGAGGTCGCGAGCGTACTCGTCGGCGGTCGCGCCGGGCTTGGCCATGCGCAGTCTCGCGTAAAGCGCAAGGTCGGGCTCGATGGACTGGAGGAATCGCTCCATCTCGTCGTTCGCGAGCCATCCGCTCTCGAACGATTCGGTGCTCGGAAGCCGGTCTTCGCTGATCCCCGAAGCCGCATCTTCGACGCCGATGTTGATCGCGTAGTGCGGACCGCGCATGCGCGACTTCTCCGCTTCGTGGCTGATGAGACTGTTCACGACGCCGCAGAGAAACTCGAACAGCGTGCGATTGCCCGACGGCGTGCGCGTGCCCTCGAGGAACAGCACCACCGCCTGCTGCACGTAGTCCGATGGTTCCCTGCCGTACCCGAGCGCGGCCACGCCATGTCGGGAGAGCCGCATGCGCGTGTACGCGAGCAGTCGCGGCGTCAGGTCGCTCCAGTCCGCGGCCTCGATTTGCTTCCAGAGTGGAACATTCATCACCGCGAGCGACGCGGTGTGACTGCGAATCTGAATCGTTCGCTCGATCTCCGCGGCGAAGATCGGGAACAACGACGTGCCGACGGGGACGACCGGCGAGCGCTCCGCGACTCGCTTCACCGCGAGCTCCACGGTGCGATTCACTTCCCCGCGATCGAATTCGTGCAGACGATGCGCGGTGTACGCGAGCAATCGCGAGGACATGAGATCGAGGTCCGACGCTTCGAGCACTTTCGCGAGCGGCAGCTCCACGATCTCCGGCGCTTTCGCGAGTGGCTCGCCCGTTGTGATCGAGTGCCAGCGCAACAGCGCCATCGCCATCTCGACGCTGTTCGACGGGAACGCCGGCTTCGGATCGCGCGGACGCAGCAGGCTCGCGGCGTGGAGCATCCCGACTTCGCCCGTCGCTTCAAAGAGCGACAGCGCGTCCTTCGACGCGAACGCATGCTCGACAAAACTCGCGGACGTCGTCTTGCTCGCCGCGGAGCGAATCGACTGCATGACTTTCTTGTGCGTGTCGAACTCGCGCGTCACGGCGTTGCCGAACGGCACGATCCAATCCGAGTGATCCGCCGCCGCGACCGCGCGCACTTGCGCAGGTTCGGGCCGCGGGAAGTTTGCGAACGTGCGACGGCGATTCATCTGCCAGATCGCATTCACTTCTTCGAGCGCGACTGGCTGACCTTGCCGCTGCGCGCTGAGGAATGCGACCGCGCTCTGATCCTGCGGCAGGCGCGCGCACGTCTCGAGATACGTGCCCACCAATCGTTCGTAGCCTTCGGAGCGCGTCGCGAGCACGAGTCGCAGCGTGCGCGTC
>DASVNL010000320.1:0-4134 GCA_036383875.1 Thermoanaerobaculia bacterium | reverse complement strand
GCGGCGACGACGACTGCTGCCGCGACGGCGCCCGCGATGAGGATGCGGTGGCGCATGGAGTGAGTATGGTAATCCGTGTTAATGTCGCCGAGGTCCCAACGATGTCCGTCCGCTTCATGCGTCGCCGTGCTCGCAGACCGGCCGTGCCGTTGCTGGTGCTCGTTTTCACGCTGCTCTGTTTTCAGAGCGCAGGCGCGGAACGCGGCTTCCCTCTCATCACCGTCTACCCTCCCGAAGTCCACAAAGCCGGGCCGCAGACGTTCGATCTCACCCAGGACCCGCGCGGCATCCTCTACTTCGGGAATCTCCACGGCCTCGTCACGTACGACGGCGCGTGGTGGCACCTGACGAAACTTCCCGACGAACAAGTCGCCCTCTCCGTCGCCAGCGACGCCACCGGCCGCATCGCCCTCGGCCTCGTCAACGATTTCGGCTATCTCCCCCGCGCGGGCGGCGACGAGCACGGATATCACTCGCTGCTCGACAAAATCCCCGCGTCGAAGCGCGAGCTCGGCGACGTGCGCGCGATCTGTTCGACGAGCGCCGGCTTCCTCTATCTCACCAGCAAGTCGGTGATCCTCTGGAACACCGGCGTGCCGCGCCTCATCGCGGAGTATCCGGCCGACGCCGCGCCGCGCGGCTGTCTCGCGCGCGGCAACGAAGTCTTCCTGCGCAGTCCGAAAGGACTCTCGCGTCTCGATCTCAACACGATGCTTCTCGAGCCCGCGGGCACCGAGAAGAGCGTGCTGCACATCCTCGAGCGTCAGGACCAGAAGCTCGTCATCGCGATCAAGGACGAAGGACTCGCGCTCGTCGACAACGGCGTGGTCACGCCGTTCGCGCCCGAGGCGAGCGAGTGGCTGAAGGGCAAAGTCGTGTCGGGCGGATGCACGCTGCGCGACGGACGGCTCGTCATCACGACGCGCCAGCACGGCCTCGCGGTGCTCAGCGCGGACGGCGCGGTCGAGCAGATCATTCGCGAAGACGCGGGACTTCCCGACGCGATTCTCAACGAGGCGCGCGTCGATCGCGAAGGCGCGTTGTGGCTCGCGATGGAAGGACCGATCGTGCGCGTCGACCTCGCGTCGACCGTCACCGTCTTCGACTCGCGCCTCGGCGTACGCGGCAGCGGCGCGGACGTCGCGCGATTCGACAACCGCCTCTTCTTCGCGACCACGCACGGCCTCTACGAAATCCAGCCGAACGGCGAAGCGACGCGCGTCGATGGAATCGCGGACGGCGGCTGGCGCATGCTCGCGCTCGAACACGAGCTGCTCGTTGGCACCGTCAAAGGCATCTACCGCCTCGGCGACGACGGCAAGCTCACGCACATCATCGAGACCGAGAGCGAGGTCTATGACCTCTTCCGCTCGACGACCGATCCATCGCGCGTCTGGCTCGCGATGGGCGACGGCATCGGCAGCATCCGCCGCGAAGGCGCGACGTGGAAAAACGAAGGACTCGTGGCCGGTGCGCCCGCGTACATTTCGACCGTCGTCGAACGCGATGGGATTCTCTGGGCCGGCACCGTGTTCAACGGCATCGCGCGCGTCGAAGCGGCGCGCTCGCCGAAGCCGCGCGTGACGCTGCACGGCAGCGGCGAGATGAACGTCTACAACGCGAAGTCGCGCGTGCTGATGGTCAAGGCGACGGGCGCCGTCGTCGAGATCGACGCGAAGGGCGACCTCGTACCCGATCATCTCCTCGGCCACATCAAAATGCCGCGCGGCTTCTTCGTCGTGAACGAAGACCAGCGCGGCGACGTCTGGATCAATTCGACCCCGCCGCGACTTTTCGAGCGTCTGCCCGACGACACGTACGCGCGCGAAGGCAAGCCGCTCGTTTCGATCACCGCGGCCGACATCCAGAACATCCGCACGACGTCCGACGGCGTCGTCTGGTTCGCGTCCGACAAAGGCGTGTTTCGCTATCAGCGCGGTGCGGCCGAAGCGCAGACGCCGCCGCCGGCGCCGCTCATTCGTCGCGCGATCGCGGGTGAGAATCGCGTGCTCCTCGCGGCCGGCACGCGCACCGATCCGGCGAGACTGCGCCACACCTTCGGACGCATTCGTCTCGAGTTCGCGCCCGCGTCGTACCGGCCCGGCGTGATGTATCAATATCGCCTCGATCCGATCGACACCGACTGGTCCGCGTGGACCGCCGAGCCGTTCATCGACTACACGACGCTCGAGGCGAACGACTACACGTTCCGCGTGCGCTCGCGCGGCGCCGCGATGATCGCGAGTCCGGAGACCGCATGGTCGTTCGTCGTCGCGCCGCCGTGGTATCGCACGTCGTGGGCGTACGCGCTGTGGGCGCTGCTCGCGCTCGGCGTGATCCTCGCGGTCATCCGACTGCGCACCGGCACGCTGCGCAGCCAGGCCGCGAAGCTCAAGGCGCGCGTCGAAGAACAGACCGCGGAGTTGCAGGAAACCGTGAAGCTCCTCGAAGCCGCGAACACGCAGCTCGAGGCGTTGTCGCTCGAAGACGATCTCACCGGCATCTCCAATCGCCGCTCGTTCGAGCGCGCGCTCGTGGACGAGTGGAATCGCGGACGCAGACACGAGCTCCCGCTCGCGCTGATCCTGCTCGATCTCGATCACTTCAAAGACCTCAACGATCGGCGCGGACATCCGGCCGGCGATGACTGTCTCCGTCGCGTGGGCCGCTTCCTCGCCGAGACCATCAAGCGCACCGGCGAAGTCGTCGCGCGCTATGGCGGCGAAGAGTTTGCGATTCTCCTCCCCGGCACGGACTCGACCGGCGCGATCCGCGTCGCCGAGGCGCTGCGGGAGGGGATCGAGAAACTCGGGATTCCGTATGGCAACGGCGGCAAGCGCGTCACCGCGAGTTGCGGCGTCGCCGCGCTGACGCCCGTTGCGGACCTTGCTGTGGAGAGCCTCGTCGCGAATGCGGACCGCGCGCTGTACGCCGCGAAACACTCCGGCCGCAACTGCGTGCGCGTCGCCGACGAGACCACGACCGGCACGTGGCTGCGCGACGCATCGGCGAGTTGATCGCATCATGTTCGACATCGGAGCGACGCTCGAACGCTATCGCCACATCGTCGAAAACGCCGACGAGATCATCTTCCGCACCGACGTCAGCGGCTCGTTCACGTACGTGAATCCCGCGGCACAGAACCTCACCGGCTATCGCCCGGACGAGCTTCTCGGTCACTCGTATCTCGCGCTCATCGATCCCGACTATCGCGAGGCCGCGCAGCACTTCTATCAACATCAATTCAACACGCGCACGCGCAGTACGTACTTCGAGTTTCCGATGCTGGCCAAGACCGGCGCGCGTGTGTGGCTCGGGCAGAGCGTGCTCACGGTGCTCGACTCCGACGGACGCGTCGAAGGCTATGAGGCGATCGCTCGCGACATCACGTACCGCAAAGGAATCGAGGAAGAGCTCGCGCGAACGCGCGATGCCGCGCTGCAGTCGGCGCGCGCGAAGTCCGAGTTCCTCGCCAACGTCAGTCACGAAGTCCGGACGCCGCTCAACGGCGTTCTCGGCATGACCGACCTCCTCCTCGGCACGCCGCTCGCGCCTGAACAGCGCGAGTACGCAGAGCTCATTCGCTCCAGCGCGGAGACGCTGCTCTCGATCGTCAACGACGTGCTCGACCTCTCGCGCGTCGAAGCGGGCAAGCTCACCATCGAGCCGATCGACTTCGACCTCGATGAGTTGATCGACAGCGTGTCCGAACAGTTCGCGGCACGCGCGGCGTCGAAACGCATCAAGCTGCGTTTCGCGATCGACTTGAACGTCGTGCGTGCCCTGCGCGGCGACTCGCATCGCATCCGCCAGGTGCTGCTCAACCTCGTCGGCAACGCCGTGAAGTTCACGGATCGCGGCGAGATCAACCTGAGCGTCTTGCAACCGGAGCACAGCGACGACGCGGTGAAGCTGCGCTTCGTCGTGACCGACACCGGCATCGGCATTCCGGCGTCTGTTCAGAGCCGGCTCTTCACGCCATTCACGCAAGGTGACGGCACGACGACGCGCAAGTACGGCGGCAGCGGACTCGGGCTCGCCGTGTCGAAGCGGCTCGTCGAGGCGATGGGCGGCGACATCGGATTGATGTCGATGGCCGGCGAAGGCTCGACGTTCTGGTTCGAAGTCCCGCTC
>DASVNL010000319.1:0-8580 GCA_036383875.1 Thermoanaerobaculia bacterium | reverse complement strand
GCGCGCTCGATCGGCACGGCCGGATCGAACTTCGTGAGACCGCGGGTGTAGTAGTTGATGCCGAGGAAGTCGAAGGGTTGGCGGAGATCGTCGAAGTCCTTCTCGGGGAAGGACGGCCAGGCCTCGCCGAACATCTCTTGTAACTCCGCGGGATACGAACCGAGGAGCACGGGATCGAGATACTGGCGATTCATGTATGCGTCGGCGCGACGCACCGCGGCCGCGTCTTCATCGCTGCGTGACGCCGGATACTTCGGCTCGAGATTGACGACGTAGCCGATGCGATTCGCGCCCATCGCGCGATACGCCTGGATCGCGGCGGCGTGCGCGCGCATCAGATTGTGCGATGCGATCGGCGCCTCGAAGTGATTGCGATGTCCGGGTGCGAGCACGCCGTGCAGGTAGCCGCCGTCCGCGACGACCCACGGCTCATTGAGCGTCACCCAGTTCTTCACGCGATCGTCGAGCGCGCGGAACATCACCTGCGCGTAGTCCGCGAACCACCAGCTCACGTCGCGATTCAGCCAGCCGCCGCGATCGTCGAGCGCCGCGGGAAGATCCCAGTGATAGAGCGTGACCAGCGGCTCGATGTTCGCGTCGAGCAGTTCGTCGACGAGCCGGCGGTAGAAGTCGACGCCGCGCTCGTTCACGGCGCCCGTGCCGTCGGGGAGGATGCGGCTCCACGAGATGCTGAAGCGATACGACTTCAGCCCGAGCTCGCGCATCAACGCAACGTCGTCTTTGTAGCGGCGGTAGTGATCGCACGCGACGTCGCCGGTCTCGTTGTTGATCGTCAGGCCGGGCGTGTGACTGAAGCGATGCCAGATGCTCGGACCCGCGCCGTCAGCGAGCGGCGAGCCTTCGATCTGATACGCGGACGTCGCCGCTCCCCACACGAAATCCTTCGGAAACTGGCGTCGCTGCGTCATGGCCAGCGAAGTGTATCGTGATCACGACGCGTGGCGGTCGCACGGCATCTCGGGCTCGCAGTCTTCACACTCGACGAACTCAGCACTCGCGGCGTTGCGCTCCAGCGCATCCTCCGCATTCGCCGCGATCGTGCCGGCGCAACCGGGACACACCGTGTCCTGCATCGTCAGCGGATGCGTGCAGTCCTTGTCGCTGCAGACGAAGGTCTTGCTCTTCTGCGACATGAACAGACTCGCGATCATCGCGACCACGAACACGATCACGATCGCACGCATGTCGCCCTGCACGCCGCGCATCAAAACGATGATGCCGATGAGCGCGCCGAACACCGGGACCGCTGCTTTCCACGGCCGCATCGAGCGTGGCGTGTCGCGTTCGGCGCGATAGACGTACTGCTCGCGATTGCGCTGCGGATTTTCCTGTGGCCGCTCGATCTCGATCGCCGTCGTCGCATCGGGCTCGATCAAGCGAATCCTGCGCGGCTCGGTCTCGGGCTCGCCCCACGACTCGCGCGGCGGCAACGCCAGCAGATCGAGCACGTCGGATTCTTCGAGCGATTCGAGCGTCTCCAGTACGGCGCGACGTTGATTCGGCTCGAGCTGCTTCTCGATCGACGAGATCTCTTCGTCGCGATTGCGCGCGGCGAGTTGCAGGCCGAGAAGATAGGACATGGCTTGCAGCGGCAGATAGCCGTAGCTCGATGAAGACCAGCGCTGCTCGCGAATCGTCCCTTCGCTGCGAAAGCGATGCGTGTCGTTGGTCGTGAGTACGCCGAAGCCGAGGTAGACGGTGGTGATGTCGGTGAGCACTTCTTCCTGTTGATCGGCGTGCTCGAGACGTTCGCGATGAAACGCGCGCCATGCGTGCGCGACTTCGTGCGCCATCGTCCCCGCGGCGATCTCGGGATCGGTGAGCGTGGCCTGCTTCAACCCGAAATATGCGACGCCGTCGCGGATCCCGCTGAAGTATCCGGACGCATCGCCGCTCTCGGTGTCGAGATCGTCGCGTTCGATGAATCCCTCGATCACCGCGCGCAGATCTTTGAGTCCTGCGTAGTCGAGCAGACGCTGCGTGATGAGGTGCGCGTCGTAGATCGCGCCGGACCAGTCTTCCGGAAACCACTTGCGCGACGGCTCGAGAATCGGCGCGAGCACGAACTGCTCGTGGCCCATGTTCTCGATCAGGCGGCGCATGTAGCGCACCAGCCAGCGTTGCTCTTCCGGATTCGGCAGGTATTGCATGTCACTATGATGAACGAATGTCGCGCACACGTGCGTTGGCGGTGGTCGCGCTCGCGGAACTGCTGGCGATGGGCTTGTGGTTCGGCGTGTCCGCGGTCGCGCCGCAGGTCGCGCGCGAGTTGCATCTCAGCGACGCGACGACGGCGTGGCTTACGCTCGCGGTGCAACTCGGATTCGTCGCCGGCACGCTGATCAGCGCGACGCTGAACCTGCCGGACGTGATCCGCGTGCGACATCTGTTCGCGATCTCCGCGATTCTCGGCGCGGTCACGAACGCGATGCTCGCGTTGTTCGTCGACAGCGCGCCGGTCGCGATCGCGATGCGATTTCTCACCGGCGTGTTTCTCGCGGGCGTCTATCCGCCGGGGATGAAGATCATCGCCACCTGGTTCAAAACCGGCCGCGGCTTCGCCCTCGGCGTCCTCGTCGGCGCACTGACGCTCGGCAAAGCGTCGCCGTATCTCGTCAACGTTTTCGGGTCGTCGAGCTGGCGCGTGAACGTCGCACTGGGATCCGCGTTCGCGCTCGTTGCGGCGGTCCTGATTCGCTGGTGCGTGAGCGATGGTCCGTACGCGTTGCCGAATCAGCCGTTCGATCTCTCGCAACTCGCCCGCGTCTTCTCGAATCGCGGCGTGCGCCTCGCGAACCTCGGCTACTTCGGACACATGTGGGAGTTGTACGCGATGTGGACGTGGGCGCCGGTGATGATTCGCGCGAGCGTCGCACTGCGCGGCGACTCGCCGCGATTCGCGGAGGCCGCGTCGTTCGCGGTGATCGGCGCGGGCGCGATCGGATGCGTCGTTGCGGGCTTGCTCGCGGATCGCATCGGACGACCTGTGATCGCATCGGCCGCGATGCTCGGGAGCGGCTTGTGTTGTCTCGCGATCGGATTTCTTTTCGGCGGTTCATCGATCGCGCTGCTCATCGTCGCCGCGATCTGGGGCGCGACCGTCGTCGCGGACTCCGCGCAATTCTCCGCATGCGTCACCGAGTACGCCGACCCGCGCTACATCGGCACCGCACTCACGATGCAGACCTGCATCGGCTTCCTCATCACGACAGTGTCAATTCGCATGATGCCGCTGCTCGTCGATCGCGTCGGATGGCAGTGGGCCTTCGCGTTTCTCGCGCCAGGCCCACTGCTCGGAATCATTGCGATGATGCGACTGCGGAAAGCGGCGTAGCCGCTACTGATTCATGTCCGTGCCGGCTTCGAGTTTCTTGATGCCGGCTTCGAGGTTCTTCTTGTTCACTTCGTCGGGCGCCTGCGCGAGGGCGAGCTTCGCGTACTTCAGCGCGTCTTTGTAGCGGCCATTGGCCGAGTAGCCGCGCGCGAGTCCGACGTTGACGGGCCACATGTTGGGATGACGCTTCGCGTTGAGCTCCCAGATCTTGAGCGCTTCTTCCTTCTTGCCCTGGCCGAGGAGCTGGCGGCCGTAGGCGTGGAGATCGGTGGCGCTGGCGGTGGGGTGATTCATCGCCTTCTCGCGCGTCGCTTTCGATTCCGCGGTCAGGCCGGCAGCTTCCTGCGCAGTCGCGAGGGTGTTCAGCGTCTGGAAGTTTTCCTGACCGATGAACCGGCGATTCACCGCGCCCTCCGCGAACTCGAGCGCGTCCTTCGGACGATTCACGCGCAGCGCGTACTGCGCGGCGTTCACCCAGTTCGTCCACGAGAAACCGGTGTCGTTGCGAAGGTCGGCGCGGATCGCGTCGATGTGCACCGACGCGATGTCATTCACGGCGATCGTGAACGGCACCTGCAGCTCTTCCCACTTCAGCGCGACCGTCGCCTTGTCCGGCTGGCGATCGGTGAACTCGTACGTGAGCCACTCGTGGTACTCGCTCTTCGACGGCTTCGTCGTCACGCGGAGCGCGTCGTCTTTCGCGTCGTAGTAGAAGCTGCCCCACGACGTCGCGTTCTTCGAGAAGATGATCGTCCAGTCCGCGTCCTTCGCGGGAATCATGTGCAGACCGTACGTGCCGGCGGGCAGCTTCTGCCCCTGCACCGTGACGTCGTGCGACGTCGTGAAGATCGTGTTGTAGTTCGCGCCGGCGCGCCACGGACATTCCTTGCACGTGCCGAAGCCGAGATCTGCGGTGCCCCACGGCACGAGCTCGCCCCAGATTTTTCCGCGGCGATCTTCGCCGTTCGGACCGTGCACGTCGGGACTGCTGTATTCGATCGAGACTTTGACGACGCCGATGTTCTGCGAGACGGTCGAGCGTTGATTGTCGCCGTCGGGCGGCATGCCGCGAAGCTGCGCGAGTGCCGGAACGGCAAGCAGCGTTGCGACCGCGAGGGACGCGATGATGTTGCGATGCATGGGTTCTCCTCCTGTACCGAAGGATCATAGGCATCGGCTGTGGCTGCTCGGTGAACGACGCGTGGCGGTTCGGGAGCGTTCTCAGGCCGCCTGCGCCGACTCTTCGACGCGCACGAGTTTCCAGAGCACCCAGATGCATGCGAGCCACGCCAGCAGCGCGAACGTGCCGTGTGCGACGAGCAGCGAAAGATGTTCGTCGGTGAGCGATTGCAGGCGCGTGGTGATCGGCGATTCCGCGTCGGGGTTCGAATAGAGCGCGGCGTGCATGTAGACGACGATCAGGTACGGCGTCAGCAGCGCGCAGTGAATCAGCGACAGGCGCGTCGACGCGATCAGCAGGAACGGCACCGCGAAGCAGAGGTACTGCGGACCGAAGCCGGTCGCGAAGACGTAGAAGACGAGATACGTCGCCGCCATCGCCGCAGCATTCTTCTCGAACGAGTCGATGCGCCAGCGTCGCGTGAGGTGAATGAGCCAGTCGACGAGAATCAGCGCGAGCAGGTACTTGCCGACGGACTGCAGCGCTTCGTTCAGCGCGTAGAGGATGTTCCGGACGATCTCCGGCGCGTCGAAGAGTTGTTTCGCGACGTTCTCACTCTGGCGGAACAGCATCGAAACGCCCCAGTTGCCGTACATCCCCGAGTACGTGAGGAGGAAACGTCCGAACGTCGGATCGGTCATCGCGAACGGCACGCAGATCGCGATGGGGAAGAGGATGCCGGTTGCGCCGAGGGCGATGTTGCCTTTGCGTCGCGGCGGGATGAGCAGCACCGGCAGCGCGAGCAGCGCGGTCGGCTTCATCGCGATCGCGAGGCCGATGGCGAGTCCCGACGCGATCGGCTTGTCGCGCCAGCGCAGGTCGAGGGACCACAACATCATCGCGGCCATCACAGGATCGATGTTGCCGTGATACGCGGAGAGGATGATCGTCACGGGATTGAGGAGATAGATCGCGGGCCAGAGCCAGCGTTCCCGTTCGCGTCCGCGGCGACTCGCGATTCCGACGAGCAGGAACGCGGCGAGAAGATCGCCCGCGATGGCGGGCAGTTCCTGCGCGACGTGTTTCGGGATGTTCGTCTTCTCCGCGACGATCGCCATCGCGGGCGGCACGTAGTAGGCGACCGGCAGCTTGCTCGTCCACGCAGGCAGACCGACGCGGATCATGTACGCGTGATGGATCTGCACGGTCACGTCGTGACTGCCGAAGAACATCACCGAGACGATGAGACGGCACAGCAACCCCGTGAGAAAGATCACGATCAGTTTGCCGTTCCGCCCAAGCCACGCGCCCATCAGTTCTCCCACAACACGCGGTTATTTGAATTTTCCAGAGGGTGCGGATCGTAGCACCGATGGGTAGGGAAAGCAGACGCACGGATCACTCCTTCGATGGAGGACATCGCATGGCCAGCAGGAAAACAGGATCGAAGAAGACGGTGAAGGCATCGTCGAAGAAGGCGCCTGCGAAGAAGGCGGCGTCGAAGAAAGCCGCGTCGAAAGCGCCGGCCAAAAAGGCTGCCGCGAAGAAAGCTCCGGCGAAGAAAGCGTCGCGCAAGCCGTCCAAGAAGGACGTGGCCGCGTTCAAAGAGCGATACGCGATGGCGGCAGCGATGGACGCGCTCGAAGTGGCGATCGTGCCGGAGTCGGTGGGCGGCGTCTCGCTCGAAGCCGTGGTCACGGAGCCGCCGATCGATCGCGATCCGGCGAAGCTCGACGGCGAGTTCCGCGTGCGACTCGAAAAGACGCTGACCGCGTGCGCGGCGGAAGGGATTCCGTTCAAGTTCCACGAGGGATTCCGCACCGTGCAGCGCCAGCAGTGGCTCTACGGACAGGGACGTCCGACTGCGCCGTTCGGCCGCCCGGGCAACGTCGTCACGAATCGCGACGGCGTGAAGAAGTTGTCGAATCATCAGGGCAACGGCCTGCCGGGCTCCGGCTGCGCGGCCGATTGCTATCCGCTCAACGCGCAGGGAAAGGTCACGCTCAACGCGCCGGAGAAGACGTGGAAGCGCTTCGCCGAGATCGCGGAAGCGAACGGCCTCACGGCCGGCTATCGCTGGGTGCAACCGCACGACCCGCCGCACATCGAGCTGATTCGCAAGTAGTTGTCGGTTGTCGGTTGTCAGTTGTCGGGAGAACGAGCTTGCACGTCGTGATGCGTGCGGTATGGTTCCACCGACAACCGGCAACCGACGACCACTGATGAAATCCGTTCTCTACTTTCACGGCTTCGCTTCCTCGCCTGCCAGCGCGAAGATCGCTGCGTTGCGACCGTTGCTCGTGCCGCATGACATCGAGCTCGTCACGCCCGATCTCAACGTGCCGTCCTTCGAGCAACTCGACTTCGACGCGGTGGTCGCGCATGCGCTGGACGTCGCACGCGCCCATCCGATCCGCGCAATCGTCGGCAGTTCCCTCGGCGCGCTGGTCGCGTTGTCGGTCGCGAAGAATGGATTCGCGTTGCCGCTCGTGTTGATCGCGCCGGCGCTGGGCGTCGCGCGGCGATGGGCCGAGCACGTCCCGGACACCGATCCGGTGCGCGTGTTCAACTTCGCGCGCAACGCGGACGCGTTCATTCATCGCAAATTCTTCGAGCAGATGACGAACCTGCACGTCGACGAAGAGCCGCCGCCGTCGCGCGTCACCGCGATCATGGGACGCAAGGACGAGACCGTGCCGTTCTGGGTCGTCGAGGAGACGTGGAAGAAGTGGGAGGCCGCGGGACTCGCGCCCGGCTCGAAGTTCATCGAGCTCGCGGAAGGGGATCACGGACTCGTCGACGAAACGGACATCATTCGCGACGCCATCGTGGAGGCAACGTCATGATCGCAATCACTCGCGACGTCAGTCCGGCCATCGCCGACGCGGAGCTCACGCACCTCGAGCGCACGCCGATCTCGTTCGCGCGCGCCGCCGAGCAACACGAGCAATACCGCGCGCTTCTCGCATCGCTGGGCTGCACGGTCATCAGCATTCCCGCCGACGCCGCGTATCCCGACTGCGTGTTCATCGAAGACACGGCCGTCGTGCTCGACGACATCGCGGTGATCACGCGACCCGGCGCGGAGTCGCGACGTGGCGAAGTCGACGCGATCGCGCCGGTCGTCGCGAAGTACCGGCCGCTCGCGCGCATCGAAGCACCCGGAACGATCGACGGCGGCGACGTGCTCGTGCTCGACGATCGCATCTTCGTCGGACGCTCCTCGCGCACGAATGATGAAGGAATCGATCAACTGCGGACGCTCACGCGTCGCGAAGTGATCCCGGTGGAGTTGCACGGCGCGCTGCATCTGAAGACCGCGATCACGCGCGTCGCGTCGGACACGCTACTCATAAATCGCGAGTGGCTCGACCTCGCGCCATTCGCTGGCTGGAAGTTCATCGACGTCGACGAGACCGAGCCGTTCGCCGCGAATGCCGTCCTCGTCGGCGACATCGTAATTTTCCCGACTGCATTCGCGAAGACGCGCGCGAAGCTCGCGCACCTCGACGTGCGGACGGTCGACGCGGACGAACTCGCGAAGGCCGAGGGCGGCGTGACGTGTTGTTCGTTGTTGTTGCGCTAGAAGCGGTCGGGGCGTAGCGCGTCGATGTTCATCGACGGCGAGCCGTCGATGATCGACTCCGCGACCAACTGGCCGATCGCGGGGGAGTGCATCACGCCGTGGCCCGAGCATCCGGTCGCGAGCCACACGTTTGCGTGATGCGGTGAGCGTCCGACGATCGCTTTGCCGTCGGGCGACATTTCGTACAAGCCCGTCCAGCATTCTTCGATCGCGATGTCGCGCAGAATCGGGACGCGCGCGTTCGTGAAGCGCAACACTTGTTCGAGCCATGCGTCGATGGGCGGATCGTCGGGCCAGAGGAGCAGCACGCGGCCGTCGCGGACGCGCAGGTGATACCAGTCGCCGGACCAGATGGTCATCGGCAGCGACTCGTCGAACACGTTCGTCGCGATGGTCGCGGCGACGTTGCGGCGCAGCGGCGTGACCGGCGCGCCGGACCACGCACCCATCGCGTTGATGAACATCCCCGCTTCGATGTTGCCGCGCGACGTGCGCGCCGCAGTCACGCCATCTCCGTTC
>DASVNL010000318.1:0-7013 GCA_036383875.1 Thermoanaerobaculia bacterium | reverse complement strand
CATGCTGGGCAATCGCCGGAACCGTTTTGCTCCTCGGCCAAACGTACACGTTCGGCTCGAGCGAATTGCCTGCGCCGCAAGCAACATTGATGAAGACCGTCATCGAGGGCGTGCTCTCCGGTTCGTTGCCGTGGGGACTCGTCGGCACCGGCGCGGCGCTCGCGATCTGCGCGCTCATCGCGGGACTGCCGGGACTCGCATTCGCGGTCGGCATCTACCTTCCGCTCGGCAGCCTCACGCCGATCTTCGTCGGCGGCATCGTGCGCCGCATGGTCGACGCGCGCCGCGGCGGCAAGCCTTCCGAAAACGATCCCGGCGTTCTCGGCGCATCGGGCATGATCGCGGGCGAAGGACTCGCGGGCGTGCTGATCGCGATCTTCGTCGCGATCAGCAGCCGCAATCCGGACTCGGGATTCAGCCGCGTGCTGTCATCGATGCATTTCGCCGCGAAGGACTTCACGCATCTTCACGGCGTCGTCGCGGTGGCGGTGGGAGTGGCGATCGTGCTCGCTGTTTGCGCGATTCTGTATCGCGCTGGAGCGGCGGGCTCTCAGCCCGCCGAGGACGAAACGGCGGGTTAAGAACCCGCCGCTCCACCCTGCCACCCGCCGCCTAACGCCCGATACAACTGCACCAGCGCGACCAGGCGGTCGCGGCGAATGCGCGCGGAGTTGTTCTGCGCGGTGAACAACTGCTGCATCGCGTCGAGCACTTCGAAATACGCGGAGAAGCCCGACTCGTATCGCAGGTTCACGAGTCGCACGGCTTCTTCGTTCGCACGCAGCGCACGCGCTCGCGCGCTTTCCGCCTCCGCGAGTTTCTCGACCGACACGATCGACGTCGACGCATCCGCGAGCGCACGCGTGACGGATTGTTCGTACTGCGCGAGCGCCTCGTCGAACTGCGCGACCGCCACGCGGCGCTGATTGCGCAAACGCCCCGCGTTGAAGATCGGGCCGAGCAAGCCGGCCTGCACGTTCCAGAGCTGCCCTTCGTTGAAGAACTCGGACAACTCGGAGCTTTGTCCGCCGAGGACGCTGGTGAGGGAGAGCGTTGGATAGAACGCGGCTTGCGCGACGCCGACGTTCGCGTTCGCCGCGATTAACGCCTGCTCTGCCGCACGGACGTCCGGACGGCGCAACAGCAGTGCAGATGGGAGTCCGGCGGGCACTGCGGCGGGAAGCGGTTGCTCCTCGAGCGGAGTGCCGCGCGCGATCGGACCGGGGACGCGCCCGAGGAGCGTGCTGATTTGCGTTTCGGTCGAGTGGATCTCGCGCTCGAGCAACGGAATTTGCGCCGCCGCATTCGCGAGCAACGCTTCCGCGCGCGACGTCTCGACGCCTGACGCCGTGCCGCCACGCAGTCGCGTGTCGAAGAGATCGAGCGTGTTCTGAAACGCGCCGACGGTTTGCTTCGCGATCGCGAGCTCCGCGTCGAGCTCGCGCAAGTCGAAGTACGCCGATGCGACTTCGGACGCGAGCGCGAGCTTCACCGCGCGCTGCCCTTCTTCCGATGCGAGGTACTGTGCGCGCGCCGCTTCGTTCAGTCGGCGGATGCGACCCCAGAGATCGACTTCCCAGAACGCGCCGACGTTCGCCGCAATCGCGGCTCCCGTGTCGCCGCTCTGGCGTCCGTATCCGGTGCGCACTTCGTAGTCGACGTCGGGGAATCGCGCGGCGCCAGCGATGCCGAATCGCGCGCGTGCCTGCTCGACGCGCGCGGCTGCGATGCGCGCGTCGTATCCGTTGCGCAGCGCTTCTTCGATCAACGTGCGCACCGCGGGATCGCCGAACACCTCGAACCACTGCGCTTCCGCGATCGAGTCCTGCGTCGCCGCGGACGTTCCGTAGAACTGCTCGGGAACTGCAACGACGGGCTTCTGATAATTCGGGCCGACGGTGCAGGCGGACAGCATCGTCACCAATGCAGCCGCGAATACGAGTGTCATTCCGCGTCGCGCAGACGACGCGGAATCCCCTGTGCTTGCGCACGGGATGACACGCTGTTTCTTGCTTGCGTTCATCAGTGCGCTCCCTCCACGACCACGACGTCTTCGGCATCGCGACGCGCGGCGAACTTCTTCTCCGAGCCCGCGATCTTCTCGATCACGACGTACAGCACCGGGATGAGGAAGATCGCGAGGACGGTCGCGGCGAGCATGCCCGACACGACGACCGTGCCGAGGATGCGTCGCGCCGCGGCGCCTGCACCGCTTGCGCGCCAGAGCGGCACGCAGCCGAGGATGAATGCGAACGACGTCATGAGAATCGGACGCAGTCGAAGTCGCGCACCGTGCAACGCGGCGGCGATCAAATCGCCTTCACGTTCGAACTCCGCCTTCGCAAACTCGATGATGAGAATCGCGTTCTTCGCCGCGAGGCCGATCAGCACGACGAGTCCGATCTGGCCGTACACGTCGAAGTCGTACTTGCGCAGCATCAATCCCATGAACGCGCCGAACACGGCGATCGGAACACTGAGCAGCACCGAGAACGGCAGCGACCAGCTTTCGTACAACGCCGCGAGAATCAGGAAGACGAACAGCAGCGACATGATGAACACGCGCGACGCCGTACCGGCCGCGCGCTTTTCCTGGAACGAGAGATCGGACCAGTCGTAGCCCATCTCGCGCGGCAGCGTCTGTCGCGCGACGTCTTCGAGCGCGGCGATCGCCTGTCCCGACGAATATCCGGGAGCAGCGGCGCCCGTGACCTGCGCGGCGCGATAGAGATTGAAGCGCTGCGTGTACTCCGCGCCCGACGTCTGACGAATCGTCGTCAGCGCGGAGAGCGGCACCATGTTCCCGTCGTTGTTGCGCACGAAGAACTGGCCGATCGCCTCAGGCGTGAGTCGATCCTGGGCATCGGCCTGCAGGAACACGCGCCACTGTCGGCCGAAGCGGTTGAACTGGTTGACGAACGTGCCGCCGAGGAATGCCTGCAACGTTTGATAGACCTCGTTGACGGCGACGCCCTGCTTCAGCGCTTTGTCGCGATCGACGTCGACGTACACCTGCGGCACCGCCGCGCGGAACGTGCTGTTCACGTTCGCGAGCTCGGGCCGCTCGCGCGCCGCGGCGAGGAACTTCTGCAGGTTGTCCTCGAGGAACTTCGGATCCTGTCCGCTGCGATCCTGCAACCACAGCGAGAATCCGCCCGCGGTGCCAAGGCCTGGAATCGGCGGCGGCTGAAACGCGAAGACGGTCGCTTCGGGGATCTCCGCGCGGAAGCGCTTGTTCAATCCCTGAATGATCTCGTCCGCGGTGAGTCCCTTCTCATGGCGCTTCTCCCACTCTTCGAGCTGCGAGAAGAACGTCACGCCGTACGAGCTCGAGACGGACGACAACAGCGAGAAGCCGACGATCGTGTTGTAGTACTGCACGCCCTTCGTCTCGCTGAGGATCTTCTCGACCTTCTTCGCGACGGCGTCAGATCGCTGCAGCGACGACGCATCCGGCAACTGGATGTTCATCAGCATGTACGCCGCGTCTTCCTGCGGCACGAAGCTGCCCGGCAGTTTCTTGCCGAGGAGTGCGGCCATGAGCGCGAAGGCGATGAGGATCACGACGGACAACGCGGCCTTGCGAATCAGCAGCGCCGACGTCGAGACGTAGCCGCGTGTGAATTTCTCGAACACGCGATTGAAGCCGCCGAAGAACTTCGCGAGCGGTCCGTTCGACTTCTTGCGCGGACGCAGGAGCAGCGCGGAGAGCGCAGGCGAGAGCGTCAGCGCGTTGAACGCGGAGATCAGCACGGACACGGCGATCGTGACCGCGAACTGTTGGTTGAGCCGTCCCTGAATGCCGCCGATGAACGCGGCGGGCAAAAACACGGACGAGAGGATGAGCGCGATCGCGACGACCGGACCCGACACTTCCTTCATCGCCTGAATCGTCGCGGCGCGCGGTGTCATCCCCTCCTCGATGTGATGCTCGACGGCTTCGACTACGACGATCGCGTCGTCGACGACGAGGCCGATCGCGAGGACGAGTCCGAAGAGCGAGAGGGTGTTGATCGAGAAGCCGAGCAACGGAAAGATCGCGAACGTGCCGATGAGCGAGACAGGCACGGCGACGATCGGAATGAGCGTCGCGCGCCAGTTCTGCAGAAAGAGGAAGACGACGATGATGACGAGCACCATCGCCTCGATGAGCGTGTGCTCGATCTCGCGAATGCCCGCGCTGACGGGCCGCGTGGTGTCGACGGAGATCGTGTAGTCGATGTCATCGGGAAAGCGCTGCTTCAGTTCCGCGATGGTTTTCTTCACGCCTTCCGCGACTTCCAGCGCGTTCGAGCCCGGTGCCTGGAAGATCGCGACGTTCGCCGACGGCTTGCCGTTGAAGCGCGCGCGTTGCCGGTACGACAACGCTCCGAGCTCGACGCGCGCAACGTCGCTGACGCGCACCGCCGAGCCATCGGGATTGAGGCGCACGACGATGTTCCCGAACTCCTCGGCCGTCACGAGACGACCCTGCGAACGCACGGTGTACGTGAACTCCTGTCCCGCAGGCACCGGCTCGGCGCCGATCTGTCCGGACGGATTCACCGCGTTCTGCTGCTGAATCGCGCGTTGCAAATCCGCGACGGTGATGCCGAGCTTCGCGAGCTGATCGGGCTTCACCCAGATGCGCATCGCATATTCGGCCGCGCCGAAGTTGAGCACCTGACCGACGCCCGGCACGCGATAAATCGCATCGTTGACGTTGATCAGCGCGTAATTCGAAATGAAGAGCGGGTCATACGTGCCCTTCGGCGAGTACAGCGAGATCAGCATGAGCGGCGAGCCCTGCGTCTTGCGGTACGTCAATCCGAACTGGCTGACTTCCGTCGGCAAGCTCGGCATCGCCTGCGACACGCGATTCTGCGCGTTGACCTGCGCGGTGTTGCGGTCCGTGCCGACGTCGAACGTGACGCGCGTCGAGAACGAGCCGTCGCCGGCGTTGACCGACTGGACGTAGAGCATGTTCTCGACGCCGTTCATCTGCTGCTCGATCGGCGTCGCGACGGACTGCTCGATCGTGATGGCGTCGGCGCCCGGGTACTGCCCCTGAATCTGAATGAGCGGCGGAACGATGTCCGGGAACTGTTCGATCGGAAGGTTGAAGAGAGCGACCAGTCCGCCAAGGACCGTCACGATCGAGATGACGATCGCGACGATCGGGCGGTTGATGAAGAAACGAGCCATCGCTTACTCGCCCACTTTCGGCGTGACGGGCTGGCCGTTCTTGACGCGCGAGAATCCTTCGACGACGACGCGCTCGCCTGCGGCAACGCCGTCTTCGACGATCCAGTTCGGACCGACGCGCGCGCCCATCTTCACAGGCCGCACTTCGGCTTTGTTGTCGGCGCCGACGATCGCGACCTGATACACGCCCTGCAGTTCATTCACCGCACGCTGCGGAATCAGCACGGCCTGACGGCGCACTTCGGTGACCGCGCGGACTTTCGCGAACTGGCCGGGACGCAGAAGGTTGTTCGGATTCGGGAAGAGTCCGACGACGCTGATCGTGCCGGTCTTCACGTTGATGTCGCGGCCCGAGACGGTGATCTTTCCTTTGTGCGGATGCACGCTGCCGTCGCTGAGCACGAGCTGCAACTCGGCTTTGCGCATCGCGGGATCGGTCTGGTAGTGCAGATACTCCTGCTCGCTCATCGGGAAGTTGACGCGAATCGGATCGACTCTCGAAACCGTCGCGAGGACGGTCTGCGGATTCACGAGGTTGCCGACCTGCGCCTGCGCGATTCCGGCGATGCCGGCGATCGGCGAGGTCACGCGGGTCCACGCGGTGTTGAGTCGCGCGGTCTCGACTGCGGCGCGCAACGCACCGACGCTTGCACGCGCGGCTTCCTGCGACGATCGCGCGTTGTCGAGTTCCTGCTGGCTGATGGCCTTCTGCGCGGCGAGAGGCTCGTATCGCGCAACATCGCGATTCGACTTCGCCAGCGAGGCCTCCGCCTGCGCCAGATTCGCCTCGGCCTGCCGCAACGAAGCCTGCGCCTGCCGCGCGTCGATCTCGAACAGCAGTTGTCCCTGCTGCACGTACGCGCCTTCGGTGTAGACGCGGCGCAACAGGTAGCCGTCGACTTTCGGACGGATCTCCGCGTTCACGTCGCCCTCGGTCGTCCCGATCCACTCGCGCGTGATCGGTTCGTCCTGCTGCGTCGCCGCGACGACCACGATGCCCGGCGGTGGCGGCGGCGCCTTCGCCGCTTCGGATTCCTTGCTGCACGACGTCATCAACACGCTCGCAACCACGAGCACCGTGAGGCCAACAACACGCTTCATTTACTTATCTCCCTGGATACCGTGAAGAAGGATCGAGACGATGAGCTGGGCATCGCCGTCGGGTGAGGTTTTGGGCTTGGTCACTTCGAGGCGGCGCAGGATCACGCCGCGCGCGCAGTCGCGATACACAGCCGCGAGCGCCGCAGGATCGATGTCCGCGCGCAACTCGCCGCTCGCACGCGCGTCGATGAACATCGACTCGAGGCAGGTCGAGTAGCGCGCGTACGCAGGCGACTTCTTCTTGTGATTCACGTCGCGCTGCGAAAGCGCGAGGGTCGCGCGGAAAAGCGCGCGGTTCTCGTCGAAGAATCGAAGCTGGGTCGTGACTACGTTGCGCAGCCGCTCCGCAAAGGAGCTCGGCACCTCGAACACCGGATCCATCCGCGCGACGAGCATCTCGAACGCACGATCGGCAGTTCGCGCGAAGAGCTCCTCGCGATCGCGAAAGTAGACATATACCGTCCCCTTCGCGATCCCAGCCTCATCCGCAACATCCTGAATGGTCGTCTCGTCCACGCCCTTGCGAGCAATGACACGCATCGCCGCGTCCTGAATCGACGCACAGCGAAACTCCTCGACCACCTCTTCTTTCGTCTTCCGACCCATCATCGCGTCAGATCCACTGACCACGCGGTCAGTGAACCTAACACACGGTACGATCCTTCCACCAGAGGGTCAACCCGCCAGCCGACACGGTTCGGTGACGGGTTGTGTCAGCCTCAGGGGGT
>DASVNL010000317.1:0-2099 GCA_036383875.1 Thermoanaerobaculia bacterium | reverse complement strand
CACATGAAGAAAGATCCGACCGAGAATCTCGAGAACCCGAAGCTCTGGTCGAACCTGCCGAAGTCGCTGCAGCCCGAGGAAGTCGAGGCGTTGCTCGCCGCGCCCGATCGCAACACGCCGGACGGTCAGCGCGACGCGGCGATGCTCGAGCTGCTTTACGCGACCGGACTGCGCGTCAGTGAGCTCATCAAAGTGCGCATCGACGAGGTCGTGCTCGACGCGGGATTTCTTCGCACGATGGGCAAGGGCTCGAAGGAGCGCATCGTCCCGTTCGGCGACACCGCGCGCGACGTGATCGTCGCGTTCATGGAAAGCGGACGCCGCTTTCTCGACAAGCACAACGATCCGCACCTGTTCCTCTCGCGACTCGGCCGTCCGATGACGCGCCAGTCGTTCTGGATGAAGATCGTCCGCTACGCGCGCGAGGCCGGGATCAAAGCGCACATCTCGCCGCACGTGTTGCGACATTCATTCGCGACGCATCTCCTCGAAAACGGTGCCGACCTCCGCAGCGTGCAGATGATGCTCGGCCACGCCGACATCTCGACGACGCAGATCTACACGCACGTGTCGCGCGCCCGCCTGCAGAAGATGTACGAGCAGTTTCATCCGCGGGCGTAGCTACACGTCGACAACCGTAACCGGGCATAATCCTCGTGCGTCTACGAGTTGTTCGAGCGACCCATGAAACGAACCTTCCTCTGCCTGGCTCTGCTGTCCCTCGCCATACCGGCGAGCGCGAGCATTGCTTTGTTCACCGACGGGCGGAACATGAAGATCGATTCGTACGAGGTCGAGGAAGACACGATTCATCTCGTGCTCAACGGCGGGAAGCTGTCTCTGCCGCTGACGCGCATCGAGCGGATCGTCGACGATGAGATCGTCGCGCCGGAAGTCGTCGAGGAAGTGAAGAAGATCGTCGAGGAGCAGGGCGGCGTCTTCCCGAAGCGCTCGTGGCGCTACAGCGAAGAGAGCCAGCCCCTCTGGCAGTCGAAGTACAACGAGATCATCGTCGCGGCCGCGAAGAAATTCGACGTCGACGCGGCGCTCGTCTCCGCGGTCATCAAGGCCGAATCCGACTACAACCCTCGCATCGTTTCGAACAAAGGTGCGCGCGGTCTGATGCAGCTCATGCCTGCGACCGCGAAGCGCTTCGGTGTCACGAATTCGTTTGATCCGGAAGAGAACATTCACGCCGGAACACGCTATCTTCGCTGGCTACTCAAGACGTTCGACGGCAATGCGGATCTCGCTGTCGCTGCGTACAACGCCGGTGAGGGAAACGTATGGAAGTACGAGGGCGTGCCGCCGTTCAGGGAAACGGTGAACTACATCAATCGGATCGCGAAGCACATTCATCGCGCGATCGAGAACGAAGTGATTCCGCGCAACGCCGCGATCACCACCGCACCGGCCGCAGTGATCACGGCAGCGGGCGCGCAGCGCTAGCCGCCGTCGCACTTCTTTTCTCCCTCCCACTCTTCGCGTTCGACTCGCGTCTCGTCGACGCGAACGGCAAGCCGGTCGCCGGCGCGCAAGTCTCCGTCGTCGATCAAAGCGGCAACGCACGCACGGACTCCGAAGGCCGCTTCACCATCACGCCCGATCCGACTCTGCCCGCGACGCTCGTCGTGATCGGCAGCCGCGGCGAGCTGTTCCCGCCGATGTATCTCGAGTCGCTGAACGCCGAGGTGCGGCTCGAGGCCGCGTATCGCGAGAGCGTCACGGTGACGACCGGCGCGACGCCGAACATCGAAGGGACACCGGCATCCGCGTCGACGATCATCGGCATGGAAGAGCTCGAACAACGCAAGCCGTCGCATATCGTCGAGGCGATTGCGACCACGCCGGGCGTCGCGATTCGCGGGGAAGGACCGCCAGCCGTGCCGGTGGTACGAGGACTCGCAGGCGGAAGAACGATGTTGCTCATCGACGACGCGCGCATCGTCGCGGAACGTCGCGCCGGACCTTCGGCGACGTTCGTCGATCCGCTGTCCCTCGGCTCGATCGAAATCTCCCGCGGTCCCGGATCCGTCGCCTACGGTTCCGACGCCCTCGGCGGCGTCGTACATCTTCGCCCGCGCGATCCGATCCCCGGA
>DASVNL010000316.1:0-6954 GCA_036383875.1 Thermoanaerobaculia bacterium | reverse complement strand
TCGAGCGCCTTCGCGATCGTCGCCGATCCTTCTTCACGTTGTCCCGCTGCGATCTGCGCGGTGCCGAGGTTGAACGACGCGGTGGTCGACGGCGCGAGCTCCTGCGCGCGTTTGTATGCGTCGACGGACTGCGTGTACTCCTTCTTGTCGTACGCCTTGCGACCACGCTCCGCGGACGCGCGCGAGTTCGTGTCGCGCCAAATGGTGCCGAGCGAAACGGTCGCCGCAAGCAGGATCACTCCGAACTTCATTCCGCACCTCGATGGAACACGGATCCGAAGAACATCGCGAAAAACGCGAGCGCGAGCGGCCATTGGAAGCGATCGATCGGCACGCGCACGTGCGTCTCGCGCGCGGTCACGCCCTGCACGCGCAGCAGCGGATCCAGCGCGTGCTCGGCGAACGGATTCTCGAGCATCGTCCCGCCGGTTGCCTTCGCGACGTCGCGCAGCACGTCCGCACGTGCGTACGTCGTGACGACCTCCCCTGTGGAATCGCGCATCGGACCCGAGCCGGTCGGAATGGTCGCACCTTCAGATGAGCCAACGACGATCGTCGAGATCTCAACGCCTCGCGCCTTCGCGCGTTGAATCGCCTCCGCGACGCGCACACCTTGGTCTTCACCGTCGCTGATGACGACGAGATCGACTTTCTGCGTCGGATCACCTTCGACGAGTCGGAGCGCGGCGATGACGGCAGTGCCGAGGTCGGAGCCGGGTTGTCCGACTTCGCCGGGCTGCAGGGTTTCGAGCAATGTGCTCACCGCTTCGCCGTCGGTCGTCAGCGGCGAGACGATTTCAGGCTGCGCTTCAAACACGATCAACGCGATGCGACCGTTGTGCGCCTCGACGATCCGCCGCCCAATCGCCTTCGCCGCCGCCAATCGCGACGACCCCACATCCTCGGCCGCCATGCTGTTCGACACATCAATGACGAGCACGCGATTCGCCTCACGCGCAACGATCGGCACGAGCGTGAATCCCGAGTACGGCCCGGCGAGCGCGATGATCGCGGCGAGCAGCGCGAGCCCGAGGAGCCACGGGCGGAGTGCTCGCGCCGGATTCGAAACGCCGCGCAACCGCTCCGACGCGAACTGTCGCGCGATGCGCGTACGCGTCCGCTCGCGTGCAACGAGGAACCACAATGCGAACGGAATCACTGCGAGCAGCCAGAGAATCGGAAGCACACGAAACGTCATGCGCTCACCTTCAGCCACACCGTTTCGCCCGCGATGTACGCGAGAAATAGCAGCGCTAGTCCGATCGTCAGCGGCCAGACGTACAGCTCGTCGATCTGCTCGCGCTTCGGTGCGCTGATGCGCGTCTTCTCGAGGGCGTCGATGCGCGCGAGCACGGCGCCGAGCGCTTGTGCGTCCGTCGCGCGGAAAAACTCGCCGCCGGTCGAATCCGCGATCGCCTTCAGCGTGGGCTCGTCGAGCTCGCCGCGGATGTGCGTGTAGATCGTTTCGATCTGACCGGTGAACGGATTCTGACGCTTCACCGGCAGCGGCACCGGACCTTCGCTGCCGACGCCGATCGTGTAGACCTTGATCCCGCTGCGCGCTGCGAGTTGCGCGGCTACGCGCGGATCGATCGAGCCCGAGTTGTTCACGCCGTCCGTGACCAGAATGATCACGCGACTGCGCACCTTCGACGTGCGCAGCCGGTTCACCGACGTCGCGAGTGCATGTCCGATCGCGGTGCCGTTGCCGTGATCACCGATCTCCGTGCGATCGAGCACCGACTCCGTGATGCGCCGGTCGTACGTGACCGGCACGCGCGTCGCGGCGCGGCTGCCGAACGTCACCAGTCCGATGCGATCGTTCTGGCGGCGACGGATGAAATCGCCGATCAGTTCCTTCGCGACGTTGAGGCGATTGCGCGGACGAAAGTCCTCCGCGGCCATCGACCCCGACGCGTCGAGCGCGATGACGATGTCGATGCCGAAGCGATCGTTCGCGGCGAGCCGCGTGACGCGCTGCGGTCGCGCGAGCGCCGCGATCAGCAACAACATCGCGAGCATCTCGAGCGCGAACGGCAGCCATGCCGTGACCATGCGGAACGAACGCTGAGGCGCGATCAGCGAAAACGACGAGAAGCCGAACGCGCCGGCGCGCGCGCGGCGATCGCGCCAGAGCAGCGCGATTCGCGCGATCACGAGCAGCGCGAGCGCGAACCAGAACGGCGACGCGAAGCGCGTCATCACGATGCGAGCTCCAGCGCCTTCTTCGCGGCTTCGTCGAAATCATTCGCGTCGGGCTTGCGGCGCGAGAACTTCTCGACATCGCCCTGCCGCAGGATGTGCGCGACGAACTTCTCCTGATCGCGCAGTCGCGGGACGAGCTCCGTGGTCGTGAGGTCCGTGCTGATGTCCGGGCGCGTCGCGGAGAGATAGACGCGCGTCGCATCCGCGAGCCGTCCCCACGATCGCGTCATCTGCAGTTCGAGCACGGCCTTGCGGAATCGTTCTTCCGCCGACATCGGCGGCAGCACCGGCTTCGCGACGCGCTTCTTCGCTTTCACGAACACGAGCACCCACGCCAAGATGGCAACGAGCGCGGCAATCGCGATCGCGATGAAGGGTCCGCGCGGATACGCAGTCGGACGCGGCGCGACGAGCGCCGCGGGCGACATCAGATCGCCCGGCTTGATCACCGACGCCACCGGAATGGTGACGCGCACCGGCGCACCGTTCATCGTCCCGCGCACGTCGAACGGCTTCGGCGTGAACGTGCGCACGACGACGCGCTTCCCTTCGCTCGAAATGACTTCGTAGTCGCGCGAGGCTTCGAGCTTCACGGGCGCCGGGAACTCGATCGTGACGAGATCGCCGATCGTCGGTGACTTCGGGCTGAACGTCGCGCCCACGAGCAAGAGAACCGCGAGGATCATGATGAGGCGCGGCGCTGCCGCGACGAGCGCTCGCGGAAGAAGCGCAGCAACTCGCGGTCGTACGGCAGCGCAGTCGAGATCGGAAGATGGTCGATGCCCGCGCTGCGAAAGCGCCGCGTGAGCGTGTCGTAGCGCTGCCGCGCGCGCGTCGCGACGTCGGCCGTCGAGAGATCGACGACGCGCATCTGCTGCGACTCGAGATCGACGAGACGCGCCAGCGCTCCGCGCGGCACGCGCTCTTCGCGCGGATCGACGATCGGAATCGCGATGACGTCGTGACGCTGATTCAAGCGCTGCAGCGGACGCTCGAACGCGAGGTCGAGAAAGTCGGAGAGGACGATGATGACCGCACGCTTGCCCGCGGTACGCTCGAGGAATCGCGCGGCGTGATCGAGGTCGGCGCGACCGCTCGCGCTGCGCATCGCCGCCTCGACGGACTGCGTGACGATGACCTGCGCGTGCGTCCGGCCGCGTCGCGGCGGGATGAAGGTGCGCACGCTGTCGGAGAAGAGCAACAGTCCCGCGCGATCGGAGTTCTCGACCGCGGAGAACGCGAAGATCGCCGCGAGCTCCGCCGCGAGGTCGCACTTGCGCCAGTCGATCGAGCCGAAGGTCATCGAGCCCGAAACGTCGACGGCGATGATGACGGTGAGGTCGCGCTCTTCGATGAACTCCTTCACGTGCGGTACGCCGCTGCGCGCGGTGACGTTCCAGTCGATGGTGCGCACGTCGTCGCCGGGCATGTACTCGCGCACCTGCGAGAACTCGATGCCGCGGCCGTGAAACGCGGAGTGATAGTCGCCGGCGAAGCCGAGGCGGATCAGGCGGAGGCTGGCCAGCTCGAGGTCGCGGACGCGCCGGATGAGCGGCGTCCGCAGATCGGGATCTTTTCGTTTGAAGAACATCGCCTGGGTCTAGGGAACTGCGACGCTGCCGAGGATCTGATCGATGAGGTGATCGGCGGTGACGTTCTCCGCCGCCGCCTCGTAGCTCAGCACGATCCGATGTCTCATCACGTCATGCGCAATCGCTTTGACGTCCTCGGGGACCACGAAGTCCCGCGCATCGATGAACGCGTGCGCCTTCGCGACATGCGCGAGCGCGAGCGTCGCACGCGGTGACGCGCCGAACGTCATGTGTTTCGCGATGTTGCCGAGTCGAGCTTCAGCCGGCTTTCGCGTCGCGTTCACGATCGCGACGATGTAGCGTCCGATCTTCTCGTCCATATGCACGCGCGCTGCGAGATGTGCAACGCCGCGGATGTCGTCGAGCGTCAGCACGCGCTGCACTGCGATGTTTTCCGCGGTCGGATCGAGGTAGCGCGCAAGCATGCGCAGCTCTTCGTCCTGCGTCGGATAGTTGACCTTCAGTTTCATCACGAACCGATCGACCTGCGCCTCGGGGAGCGCATACGTCCCTTCATGCTCGATCGGGTTCTGCGTCGCGATGACCACGAACGGATCGGGCAGCTTGTACGACGTGTCGCCGATCGTGACCTGCCGCTCCTGCATCGCCTCGAGCAGCGCGCTCTGGACTTTCGCCGGCGCGCGGTTGATCTCGTCGGCGAGCACGAAGTTCGCGAAGATCGGTCCGAGTCGCGCGTTGAACGTGCGTCCTGCGGGATCGAAGATCTGCGTGCCGGTGATGTCGGCGGGAAGCAGGTCGGGGGTGAACTGAATGCGCTTGAAGCTCGCGTCGATCGCGGAGGAGAGCGTTTTGACGAGCAGCGTCTTCGCGAGGCCAGGCAACCCTTCGACGAGCACATGCCCGCGAATGAGGATCGCGATCACCAGCCGGTTCAGCACCGCATCCTGCCCGACCACCACCCGTGAGACTTCCTTGCGCAGCCGCGCAATCGTTTCCTGAGCCTGCTCTGTGCTTACGGTCATCGGAGAACAGTCTACCGTTTGGTTGTCGGTTGACGGTTGTCAGTGGGCCACCACCGCACCACAAACCGATTCCGGCTACGATCCCCACATGAAACCGAGAGCAACGTGGCCGGGCGGCGGCCCCCCGACAACCGTCAACCGACAACCGCCAACCGACTCATGAAACCGAAGAAAAAATGGGGCCAAAACTTTCTGCGAAATCGCGGTGCGGTCGAACGGATCGTCGCGGCGGTCGAAGCAGCGCCGGATGAGATCGTTCTCGAGATCGGCCCGGGCGAAGGGGTGCTCACCGAAAAGCTCGTCGAGCTCGGTCACCGCACGATCGCCATCGAGATCGACCCGGACCTTGCGCGGCGACTGCGCGCAAAGTTCGGCGAGAAACTCGAACTTCGTGAAGAAGACGCCGTCGACGCCCCGCTACCGCCGGCGCCGTACCGCGCAGTTGGCAATCTCCCCTACAACGTCGGCACGCCAATCCTGCGTCGCGTGATCGCGGATCCGAACTGCAAACGCGCGGTGTTCATGCTGCAGAAAGAGGTCGCCGACCGCATCACCGCCAAGCCCGGCACCGAGCCCTACGGCTATCTCACGCTCTACGTGCAGGCCTTCGCAAAGGCTCGCTCGTTGATGACGCTCGAACCGAAGTCGTTCTACCCGCCCCCGAAAGTGCGCAGCGCCGTCGTCGTGCTCGATCCGCACGACCCGGGACTGCAATCGAATCGCGAAGACGTGATCGCACTCGTGAGCACGGCGTTCCGCATGCGCCGCAAGAAGTTGGTCAACAACTTGATCGGATGGAAGGAACTGACGCGCGAGCAGGTGTTGGAAGCGATGACCAACGCGGGGATCGATGTGGATGCTCGGGCAGAGACGATGGGGCTGGCTGAGTTCGATCGGTTGCAGCAATTCATCCTGAGCAAGCGATAGCTCGCTCAGGGTGAATTGGTCAGAACAAGAACGCGTACCCCACCTTCACGAACACGCTCCCCTCGTCGTTGCTCGTGTCCGAGTAACCGGCGAGGAACACCGTTTGCGCGTTGACGCGATACGAAAACAGGAACTGCGTGAGGAGGTTGTCTTCCTTCTCGCCCGCGAAGTCGACCTTCTCGTATTGGATGATCGTGCGGACGTACGAGCGGCGGTTGAAGTGATAGAGCAAACGTGCCTGCGGGAGGTGGACGTCGAAGATGTGCTCGCCGGTCTTGGTCTCGAACACCTGGTAGTCGTACGAGAGCTGGCCGCTCATGCGACGGCCGATGTTGAGGGTTGCGGCAGGTGAGAGCGTGAGCGTGTCGGCTTGCTGCGCGTTGTTGAAATCGATCTGCTCACCGCCGCGCACTTCGAGTGACAGCGCGACGTCGGGCGTGGCCTGGATCGAGCCGAACGCGCTCCAGCGGAAGTTGTGGTACGTCGTGCCGGCGTAGTACTCCTGATTCGGCGCGAGGTTGAAACTGAACTCCGACTGGCGCGGCCCCTGGTACGTCGCGCCGATGTCCGCGCCCCACTCCGTCCAGTTGCCCTCGTACTGCTGCGTGCTGTCCGCACCGACACTGAAGTAGATGTTGCGGAACCACGTGTCCGGACCACCGCGCACGCGACGCTCCGCGTACGCCGAGCCGCTGCGCACGCCGACCTGATTGATGAACCCACTGTCCGCGCGAAACTCCGGCGAGAGCTCGTTGTACTGCGAGCCCCAGCTCCAGTTCCGATCGGAGTGGCCGTACGTCGCGTGAATCGCGTGACCTTCGAACGCGCCCTGCTGCTGGCCGAGTGCGGCCGCGAGCGCGTCCGGATACTCCGTGCGCGATCCCGCGAGTTGCACGCGTACCGAATCGCTCTGCGTGAATCGATAGAGCGAGTCTGCCGCGATGACGGTGTTCTCGTAATCCTCGCCGCGACGCGCCGACACGAGTCCGCCGATCGTCGCGGATCCGCCGAGCTCGCGGCGATAGCGCGCGAACATCGACGTCGACGACTCATTAAGCGTCACGAGGTCATCCGACTGGTCGCCGGGGATCAGGATGTTCGTAACTTCGTCGCGCGCGAGAAGCGCGCCGTACAGATGCGGCCCGCTCTTGCCCGTGACTTTCAAGCCGCCCGCGGGATCGGCGATCGTGCGCGTGAAGACGAGCGGCAGGCGCGTCTCGAAGTAGTCCGCACCTTCGACGAAGAAC
>DASVNL010000315.1:0-4686 GCA_036383875.1 Thermoanaerobaculia bacterium | reverse complement strand
GCGATCGGATAAATCAAGTATTTGTCGATGGCACTGAGGCCACCCGACTCTTTCTCAATTGCCGGGACGAGGTAGTCCTTGTCGAAACGCTCGTCGGTGACGATGTCGATCAGGAAATTCTCGAATGCGCCGAGGTCGAAGCGCGCGGAGGGCATGCCGAGGACGAGTTGCGGAGGCTGATCGGGCGCCGTGCGATACGTGCTGTGATGGCAGACCGCACAATTGACGAACACGCGGTCGATGCCCATGTTGCGCCGCTGCATGACGCCGACGGGCAGGTCTTTCGGTTTCCCGTTCGCGTCTTTCTCATAAATCATCCCGAACGCTTCGTAGCCTTTGCCGCCGGTCTTCGGGAGCCGGTCCTCGAAGACGATCGGGAGCACGCGCCAGATCCAATACGGAAATCCGGAGACACGTTCGCCTCCGGTCGAGCCGTACTTAAAGTGGTCCTCGATGTTCGAGTACGTCACCGCGCGGTCGGGCAGAAACCGCGCCGCCGCATAAATCCCGACGATCAGCGGGATTGCGATGACGATCGCGAGCAGGAGCCAGAAGCGATGGCGCCAGCGGTCCATCCGTCACCCCTCGAATTGCAGGGCGAAGTGAATGGTCGGCTTGTCGGACCAGTAGACGCGTCCGAGGTACGTATTGGGCGCAATGATCCGGATTTCGTCGCGGACGCGCTCTGCCACCTCGGAGGTTTTCGAATAATCGAGCACGATGCACGGCTTGCCGTCGAGCAGGCTCGGCCCCTCATACACCTCGGCCACAATCGCATTGAAGCCGAGCGCCGTGATGCGATTGCGAAGTGTGCCGTGCTTCGCATCGAACGTCTTCCCCTGCCAGCCGAAGTGATTGACGATCCGGGCGATGAGGCTCGAGAACTTCGTGCCGTTCGCGACGATCGCCGTACCGTCGGCCTTGCCGTCAGGAATCGGCCCCGGCTCGCTCTTCTTGAACAGATCGTCGAGCTCCTCATCCGACATCTCGAGCAACTGATCCACGTCGTACGCCATAGCGTCCTCCTGTCCCTGTCGTAGTGATGCGACGGTCGATTTCGTTACAACCGCGCGCGGTCCGCGAGGATCGCGTCGGTGGCCTTCTCGCTGATCATGTAGATCGGCGTGACGATGAAAAATCCGGGGATGCGCGGAAAGACGGATGCGTCGACGATGCGCAGTCCCTGCGTGCCGATCACGCGGAAGCGGCTGTCGACGACGGCCAGCGGATCGTCGGGCGTGCCCATGCGGCAACTGCACGACGCGTGATGTCCCCACGCGTTGTCGGCCACCCACTTCGCGATCTCCTCGCGATCGTTGGGAACCGTCCCGCCGGGCATGAGCTCCTCGGCCAGCGCCTCATTGCGCTTGTTCATCTGCCGCACGAGCAGCACAGCATTGACGACTGCATCGAGGTCATCGCCCGACGTGTCGTTGCTCTCGTCGAAATAGTGGAAATTGATGTAAGGACGCTCGCGAGGATCATTGGACACGAGCCGCACTTCGCCGTTCGTGTTGTTCGTGTGCGCCTTGATGATCGCCCACGTCAGGAAATTCTTGCGACGCTCGATGTCCGCGGAGTAGCCCGGATAGTAGCCGTGAAAATTGCCCGGCAGCGCGAACAGGAACAGGTCGGGATCGGACTTACTGCTCTTCGACTTCGTGACCAGCGCGACGACGGCGCCGTTGGACGTGTACATCCCGACGCCCTTCAGCCATTCCTGAAAGCATTCGTCGCCAAGCTCGCCGTCCGCGGGCGGTTTGAACGTCGCGCCGCGAAGCATTTCGAACTCGCGCTTGGTCGTCGTGACGACGCCGACCTCGTAGCGATCCTGCAGATTGCGCCCGACGCCCGCGCGATCGACGCGACAGACCACCCCTTTTTCTTCGAGATGCGCTTTCGGACCGATGCCGGAAAGCATCAGCAATTGCGGCGTATTGAACGCGCCACCCGCGAGAATCACCTCGCGCGTGCAGCGATACTCGCGCGTCACCGGTTGCGACCCACCGGCGTAGTCGGGGTCGGCCTGATAGAGATGTTGTCCTTCGAGACACTCCACGCCGACTGCGCGATCGCCCTCGAACAGCACGCGCGTCACGAGATGATTCATGCGCACGTCGAGGTTGTCGGGATGCTCTTTCTGCACGCGGCGGATGTACTCGCGTGTGCCATTGCGCTTGCCGTTGCGCGTCGCCAGCGGAATGCGCGACGTCAAGCCTTCCGCGCCGATGTTGCGCTTGTCGTTCGGGTCGTAATGAAGTTTGCGGCGACTGAAGATGCGCTCGATGATTCCGGCACATCCGCCGCGCAATGCAGCGTCGATCACAGTGCCCATGATCTGCTCGTCGCCGATGGCCATCGTCGGATCGACCGTGCTCGTGGTCAGCCAGCCGTCGAATCCGTGACCACTGCGCGACGCGTCGCCAATGTCCGCGTACGCACAATTTTCGAGGCGCTGAAAGTACTGCCACATATTCGACGCGGACCAGGACTCGTCGCCAGTCAGTGAGGCGATGTGATTCCAGTCGCTCTCGTGCGGATAGACGGTGATCATTGCGTTGTGCGCGGTGCATCCGCCGAGGGTGCCGGCGCGGGGATAGAAGACACCGCCGCGATCGGCGCGATATTTCGGATCGCGCGCTTCGTCCTTCGAATAGTGATGAACGAAGTAATCCCAGGCCATCGCCTTTTCCTCGGTCGAATAGGCGTGAAAACAGGGCACCTGATAGAGATACGTCTCCGGGTCGGAGCCGGCTTCGAGCAACAGGACGCGGCAGCCGCTCTTCGCGAGATTCGCGGCAAGCGGCCCCCCGCCGGCTCCCGAGCCGACGACGATGTACTCGTATTCGCGCATCGGGTCAGAACGTCTTGAGCAACTCGATGAGCGCGCGTTTATCGGCCACGGGCAACTGCGTGCCGAACAGATGTCCCTTGTCTTCGATGAAGTCGGGACACTTGTTGACGGCCATGAGCAGCGGGATCACCTCTCGCATCCGCGCGGTGGCCTGCTGGTCATTCAGTTTCTTGATCTTGATTTCGAGCAGCGCGGCCGTGAGGCCAACGCCGAGTTTCGCCAACTTCAGTTCGTCGCCATCGAGATTCACGTTGGACAGAAGATTGATCGGCGTCCCTTTCGGGATCGGCCCAATGCGCAGATTGCCGTCGGCGTCCTGCAGGTCCTTGTGGGCAATGATGCGGCGCAACAGTGGCGGCGCGTAGCTCGACGGAATCGTGATGTAACTCGTCTCGGTCGTTTTCCAGACGATGTTTTCGCGCGGCTTGATGAGCAGCATCCGCTCGATGCCGTCCTGGAATGCGGCCATGCGTCCCTTGACCGACGGATCGGCCGGATCGCGCGGGCCGACGGTGTTGTTGTGCAGATACGGCGCGCTCGACCAGAGGCTGATCAGCGACGGCGGTCGATAGTAGCCGGGGCCGCCGGCCGGCAATTGGAACGGGAACGTGTTGGGCGTATTCGGATTCGTTCCGAGCGGATCGACTGGCAACTGCAGCGCCGGAACGGCGGGCAGCGTCTTGTACGTCTCGGACGAGAAGTTGTCCCAGATCTGGCCGCGCATTGCATTCGTGCCGGCGGCGCGTGTCGCGTTCGTGCCGATTTCCGTGACCGGATGGCGGCGCTCGTCGGAGAGGAAATTGTCGGTGAAGAACGCCGGATCGGATTTCACCTGCGCGACGAACCACGCAGTGCCCTGCGCGGAATTCGGATCGACTGTATCGGGCGGCTGTTTGCTCGAGTGGCAACGCGCACAGTTCTGCGCGAACACTTCCTTCCCGCGATCGAGCACCTTCTGATCTTTGGTGATGTATGTAGCGCCTGCGCCGTTGTCCGCGTCTTTGAGCAACAGCGGCTGGGCGCGATTGACGAGATACGTCGCGAGCATCGGCGCGCGTTTCTCGCTCCAGTTCCAATGTGCGGACACGGCCTGCAGCGTCTTCACCGGCACCGGCGACTGTTTCGGATCCGGGCCGCCGACCAGCGGGCGGAAATGCTTCGACCACTCCGGCCACGCCTCGCCGATGTTCACGTACACGCGACTCAATGCCGGCACGAAGCCGACCGAGTCGTCGCCCTGCTTGAGGACGCGCGGCACGACGTACTTGCCACCGTCGAGCTGCGTCTTGAGATCGAGGAGATCGAGTGCGCCGCCCGCGATGTGTTCATGTCCCGCCTTCGCCGTCGCAGACGCGGGTGCGGCGCGCGAGAGTCGCTGCGGCAGACTGAAGACGGCGTTCATCGTGCCGGGGTTGTTGAGGTAATCCGTTGCGATGAACGACGTGTCGAGCGAGCCCGGAGGATTCGTCCGGATGAGCTGCTTCACGAAGCTGTTGTCTTTCATGTACGAGCCGAAGACTTCGTACACCTTCAAATACTGCGCGCCGACGTAGTCATTGAGGTTCGCGTAGCGCGGCTCGGCGGGATCGGCAGGCGGCCGCACCGGGTCGAAGCTGACGTGACAGAACGCGCAGGCCATGCCGACGGCGTACGGACGCACGAGCGTCGGCTTGTTGAAGTACTGCTCGTTTTCGTAGAAGTCGTGATTGATGCCGTCCGGTCCGATGTGTTTCTTCCACTCCGCCGCGGCCTTCGCGTCGAACGCGGGGTTCTTGTACACGCGCAGCCCCATGACGCCGGACGAGCGGCCGTACGTGTACTCGTCGATCGGC
>DASVNL010000314.1:0-15864 GCA_036383875.1 Thermoanaerobaculia bacterium | reverse complement strand
GTCTCGTCCGAGTTGATGCGCGCATCGAAGACGCTCGCGATCCCGATGACGGATCGCGTCGAATCGCTGAATGTCGCGGCGAGCGCGGCGATCCTGCTCGCGCGGAGCTACGCCGCGCGGAGCGCGGAGTCCGCCACCCGATGAAACTGATCCTCGTCGGTACGCCCCTCGGCAATCTGCAGGACATGACTCCGCGCGCAGTCGCAGCGCTGAAGTCGGCGGACTTGATCCTCTGCGAGGACACGCGGCACACGCGCAAGCTCCTCACGCACTTCGGCATCGATCGCCCCACCGACAGCTATCACGAGCACAACGAAGACGAGAAGGCCGCGCGACTCATCGAGCGCATCGAAGCCGGCGAGACGCTCGCGCTCGTGAGTGACGCGGGAATGCCCGTCGTATCGGACCCCGGATATCGCATCGTGCGACTCGCACGCGAGCGCGGCATCACGGTCGAGCCGATTCCGGGTCCGTTCGCGGGCGTGCTCGCACTCGCAGCCAGCGGGATCGCGCCGATGCCGTTCACGTTTCTCGGATTCACGCCGCATCGCCAGGGCGAGCGTCTCGATTTCTATCGCAACGCCGCGGAGCTCGGACACACGACGGTGATCTACGAGTCGCCCGAACGCGTCATCGCGTCCCTCGAGGACGCACTCGAAGTCCTCGGCGATACGGAAGTCACGATCGCGCGCGAGATGACGAAGCTGCACGAGGAGCTCCTGCACGGCCGGATCTCCGAGGTCATCGCGACGCTCAAGTCGCGGGATCGCGTGCACGGCGAGATCACGATGGTGCTCGCGGCACCTGCGCGCGAGAACGTCGAGGCGTCGCCGGAGGACATCCGCGCGGAGTTCGAGCGTCTGCGCGAGTCGGGGATGCGCCGCAACGACGCGGTGAAGGCAGTGGCGGAGAAGTTCGGCCTGAGGAAGAACGACGTCTACCGGCTTTTGTTGTGAGTTGATGGTTGATGGTTGATGGGAGCTCAAAGCCCCTATCAACCATCAACCATCAACCCTTCTTCGCCCCATCGGTCAGGATCGCCTTCGTGAACTTCATGAAGTAGTCGACGCCCGACGCGAGGGCGAAGAGCATCACGGCCCAGAGCGCGACGGTGCCGATCACGCGGAACTGACCCAGCTCGTAGCCGAGGATCAGGAGCGAGATGGCGATGACCTGCGAGACCATCTTCCCTTTGCCGAGCGGCGACGCGGAGATCGTCACGCCCTGCTGCGCGGCGATCGAGCGCAGTCCCGACACGGCGAACTCGCGGCCGATGATGATCACGACCATCCACGCCGGCACGTGATGCGGATCCATCTCGACGAGTGAGATGAACGCGGCCGACATTAGCAGCTTGTCGGCGATCGGATCGAGGAGCGCGCCCATGCGCGTCGTCTGATTGCGGCGTCGCGCGATCCAGCCGTCGAAGAAGTCGGTGATCGCGGCGATGAGGAAAATCCCCAGGCCGACGAACTCGCGGCCCGTGAATTTGGTCAGCAGCACGACCACGAGAAAAGGGACCAGAAAAATGCGCAGGAGCGTCAGCGCATTCGGCAGGTTGAGGATCTCGGTCGATTCGTCTTGAGGCGGCACGGAATGGATCGCTTCGGGCGGGGCAGACATCAAGTCACGCGACGGCGGCAGGATAGTCGTTTCGTTTTGAAGTGGGAAGGCTTTGCATGAGGAATTTCACTCCACCCGATTGACATTCAGGCGCTTGCCAATACAATCGCGGTCCCTCAGCCCGGGTGGCGGAATTGGTAGACGCGCAGGTCTCAGAAGCCTGTCCTCATTAGAGGGTGCTGGTTCGATTCCAGTCCCGGGCACCAACCTCAAACAATCGCGATGCAACACTGGCGCGTCCTTCGCAGCAGCGACGTACAGATGAGGCGCTCACTCACCTTCACCGCCGCGTTGCTTCTTCTCGCCGCCTGCGATTCCACTCCGGCACCGCAGTCGTCGCAGAACGCCGCGCAGTTCCAGACGATCAACTCCGTCGCCCCCGCACCCGCAACGCTCGCGCAACCGCAGACGCTGCAGGACGAAGCGCCGCCTCCGAAACCGAAGGCGATGCCGTGGGAAACCCCGACGCCGATCGTCTTCTCCCCGGAGGACGAAAAACTTCGCGCGGCACTGCCGTTCACGCCCGCGATCGCGATGGATCCGATCGACGGCAGCAAGATCTCGATCCGCGCGACCACGCCCACGTTCGAGTTCAAAGGAAAGATCTACTACTTCTCGTCGGAGGCGAACCGGCACACGTTCATGGCCAACCCTGAGGCGATCCTCAAGGGCGGCTACATGAAACTGTAGCTATATTGGTCTCGTGCAGAGACTCATCGCCGCCGTTGTTGCAATCTTCTCGGCGGCGGCGAGCCTTGCTGCTCCCGCGAACGTCTGCACCGATCCGTACTGGAAGAACACGCTTCGCTGCACGTTCTCGCCGAACACCCCGCCGCAGCCCAACATCGGCGAACTGCCGGACCTCCCCGCCAATCAACCCGTGCCCGCGTTCACGCGTGTGTTCCTCCCCGATCCGAACATCCGCTGCACCGACGGCACCGCGCCGCTGATCTACATCGACAAGGCCGTCTGCACGAATCCGAACGGCTGCGGCGCGGGCATCGAGCGCGGCGATCCCGTCGAGTCGAATCGCTGGATCTTCAGCGTGTCGGGCGGAACGGCGTGCGCGAAGGAACAGTGCGCGGCGCTGTACGCCGAGCCCGATGAGCGCGGCAGCATGGGTTCTTCCACCAAGCCGCTGTTCAAAGAGATGAACGGCATTCACGATCCCGATCCGGTCGCAAATCCGATGTTCGCTGGCTACAACCGCGTGCGCATCGAGAAATGCACGTTCGACCGCTACATGGGCCGCTCCGCCGATGAGGCTCCGGGCGGCGCGTACACCGGCACCGGTCCGGGCGGTCAGGAAGTCGGCTTCAATCTCTACTACCACGGCTTCTTCATCATCGAGGAAGCGCTGCACGAGTTGCAGAACGGATTGCGCTACACCGCATGGACGCGCACTCCGGCACCAGGATCGCGGCGCCGCGCGTGTTGTGGTCCGTCCGGCGGACCGCAGGTGACTCCGTTCACCGAGACGCTCCCACCGCTCGCGGATGCCGAGGTCGTGCTGTTCATCGGACACTCGAACGCGAGTCACGGGCTGTACCACAACATCGATCACATCGTCGCGCTGCTGCAGGCGATGCCCGGCTTCGACGGCGACGTCCGCGCGATGTTCGACGCGAACTTCCTCCCGTCGATCGAAAACGAAGCCTCGTTCGCGACGTCCGCGCCCGCGGGCAAGGACGCGTACGACGGGATCTGGTCCGGCCCGACGTCGGTACGCGGTGAGTCGTTCACGTACGACGGCGAGGAGTTCTACGAGACGGCGAACACCGCGCAGCAGTATCAGCAGTACAAGGCGGTGCTCGACGCTTCGTGTATGGATGCCCATACGTCGAACAACACGACGTGGATGTGCAAGGACCGCCAGCACGTTCTCTTCAATCACATCGCGACGCCGTTCTTCGCGCGCGAAGACTTTCTCGATCCGAACCTCGAGCACCTCGACGCGCCCCTCGGGCATCTTCTGTATTGGGGCGAGCCGAAACACTACGCCTACTGTCCTGATTCGAATCCGTGCAATCCGCGCATGAATGCGGCCGAATATCGCGCGCGCATCGCAAAGCAGATGCAGACGCTGCTCAACGGCATCTACACCCGCTCGGAGCTCGCGCGCGGCGTCGACAAGAGCACGTTGCGCAATCCGACGGTGTTCGCGTGGATGCCACAGTGCTCGCAGCATGAAGGCTCGTTCGACGACGACTCGTTTCAGGGCGCGACGATCGCGACGGAAGGCTCGGCGTCGTTCTCGATGCGGGAGTGGACCGAGGAGTTCATGAATGCGCCGAGGAGTGGAGTGCGGCGGTACAAGATCGATGGAGTGAACGATCTCAGTGGTGCGGCGATGCGCACCACGCGCTGCGAGTAATCAGAGAAACGGCGCGAACGCCTTCATCGTGTCCGCGTCGGCACGCACCGGACGTCGCGTCTCGCGATCGAGCCAGAGGTGCGAGGAGAATCCGGTCGCGCGCATCTCGCCGTTCGCGTCGCTCAGCTCATACGCGAACTTCATCGCCCGCGACTGCGCCTCCGCGATGCTCGTGCGGATCACGACTTCGTCGTCGTAGCGGAATGGCAAACGATAGCGGCACTGAATTTCGGTGACGACCAGGATGTAGCCGCGCGATTCAATTTCAGCGTACGGAACGCCCGCGGCGCGACAGAGATCCGTGCGCCCGATCTCGAACCAGACCAGATAGTTGGAGTGATGGGCGATGCCCATCTGGTCGGTCTCTTTGTAGCGCACGCGCGTGCGGCTCTCGGAGTGCTTCAAACGCGGCGAACTGTAGCACGCGGCAACAGTCTTGCTCTTGCTCACCGTTGATGAGTGGCTCGATGAAAAAGCGCACCACGCTGACCGATTTGCTGGCCTTGCCGCTGATCGTCGGAGGGGCCGCGATCGCAGCCGCGGACATCAGCCGCCGGGTCTACCGGCACACGCAGATCTTTTGTCCATCGCGCGAGCCGCTCAAGAGCTGGAATCCCGCCGACTACGGCATTCCGGACGGCGCGGTCGAAGAGCATTGGATCGACACGCCTGATGGCGAGACGCTGCACGCGTGGTACTGCCGCGCGACGAAGCCGGTCGCGAGTGCCCTGTTCTGTCACGGCAACACCGGCAACCTCACGATCAGTGCGGACGTGATCCCTCACCTGCTCACCGCGGGATTGAACGTGTTGTTCTTCGACTATCGCGGCTTCGGACGCAGCAGCGGACACGCGTCGTACGCTGGCGTGATCGCGGACGGCGTCACGGCCGCGCGATTCCACGAGCACATCCGCCCGAAACATCTCCCTTCGATTCTCTACGGCTTCTCCCTCGGCGGCGCCGTCGCCGCGCAAGTCATCCGCAAACATCCGTTCGACGCGCTGATTCTGCAGTCGACGTTCACGAGTCTGCCGAACGTCACGCGCGCGTTGTTCCCGAATCTGCCGCTGCATCTCTTCGCCGGCAATCTCTTCAACACGCTCGACGTGATCCGCAAGCTCGACGTGCCGTTGCTCGTGATGCACGGCACCGCTGACGAAGTCTGTCCCCACTCGATGGCCGACGAAATTTACGCCGCTGCACGAACGATGAAACGCATTCATCGCGTCGAGGGTGGACTGCACAAGGATCTCTTCGTGCGCGATCCCGATGCTCTGGTCTGGGCGATCTCGCAGTTCATCGCCGATCTGCCGCACACGCATCGCACGTACTCCGTCCAACAGGCGCCGCCGATCGAACAGTGGCTGCATTCCGCGTTGCGCACGCTGCGTCGCGCGATGCGTCGAAAAACGAGCGTGATAGCATCCGCGGCCCGATGAAAGCCGTCGTCAAATCCGCTCCTCTCGACGGTCCGCAGGGGACCGAAATCCGCGATTGTCCCGTGCCGAAACCAGGCCCCGGCGAAGTGCTGATTCGCGTGGCCGGCGCGGCGATCTGCGGCACCGACAAACACATCTATCACTGGGATCCGTCGATTCAGGCGAAGGTCCAGCCGCCGCGCATCTACGGCCACGAGTTCTGCGGCTTCGTCGAAGAGCTCGGCCCCGGCGGCGAGCGCGCGCACGAAGGAAAGCTCGCGGTCGGCGACTACGTCTCGGCCGAGATGCACATCATCTGCGGCGAGTGCTATCAGTGCCGTCGCGGCGACGGTCACATCTGCGTCCGCACGAAGATCTACGGCCTCGACGAGGACGGCGCGTTCGCAGAGTTCGTGAAGGTTCCGGCGTCGAACGTCCTGCGCCTCCCGAAGTTCATCCCCCCACGCGTCGGCGCGTTTCTCGACGCGCTCGGCAACGCCGTGCACACGACGCAAGTCATCGATCTCGCCGGCAAGTCCGTCGCGATCACCGGCTTCGGTCCGATCGGCGCGATGTCCGCGGCAATCGCGGAACATTGCGGCGCGTCGGTCGTGATCGTCACCGACGTGAGCGATCACGCGCTCGAAACCGCGCGACGCTGGGCAGCGTCGCGGGGCATGGAGAACTTCCACGCGTTCAATGTGCGCACGACCGATCCCGCCGAAGTGAAACGCGCCATCGATCAGATCACCGACGGCGTCGGCGTCGACGTGGTGTGCGAGATGTCCGGCTCATCCGCGGCGATCAACTTCGGTCTCGAAATCGTGCGCATGGGCGGCACGATGTCCCTCCTCGGCCTTCCCGCCGGTCACTCCGTGACCATCGACGACTACACGCGCAACGTCATCTTCAAAGGCGTCACCATGCACGGCATCATCGGCCGCCGCATGTACTCGACGTGGCAGCGCATGCTGGGCATGCTCCGCTCCGGCCTCGATGTTGAATGGATCGTGCAGGCGACATTCGACTCTTTGCAGGACTTTCACGAAGGCATCGCGAAGTTCGATCGACACGAGGCGCTGAAAGTGGTTTTCTTCCCCGAAGGTGAGAGCGCGGCCCAGGCGCGCCTCAGGTAGACCGTGAAACGCATCGGAATCCTCACGGGCGGCGGCGACGTCCCCGGTCTCAACGCGGCGATCAAAGCGTTCGTCTGGCGCATGCTCGATGAGTCGAGCGCGTGCGAGATCATCGGCCTGCGCCGCGGCTGGGCGTCGCTGATCAACATCGTCCCCGACGCCAGCGCCGACAATTCGCCGTGGATGCTGCCGCTCAACAAAATGCTGACGCGCGCGATCGATCGCACCGGCGGCACGATCCTCCACACGTCGCGCATCAATCCGTCGATCAGCCGCCTCGAGCACATTCCGCCGCATCTCGACTCATCGAAGGGAACGCCCGACGAGCGCGGACGCTACGACCTCACCGGCGCGGCGATGCGCACGATCGAGTATTTGAAGCTCGACGGGCTCGTCGCACTCGGCGGCGACGGAACGCTCTCATTCGCGCGCCGTCTGCACGAAGAAGGCGTCCCGATCTTCGCGATGCCGAAGACGATGGACAACGACGTCTACGGCACCGACTACAGCCTCGGATTTTCGAGCGCGGTCACGCGATCCGTTCTCTTCATCAACGATCTGCGCACGACGGCGGGATCGCACGAACGTTTCCTCGTCGTCGAATTGTTCGGACGCAACTCCGGCGAGACGTGTCTGCTCGCGTCGTATCTCGCCGGCGTCGACCGCGCGATCATCGCGGAGGTGCCGTTCGACGTCGACGTGCTGTACGAGATGATGCTGCAGGACAAGGCCGAGAATCCGAGCAACTACGCGGTCGTCGCGATCTCGGAAGGCGCGCGCACGATCGAAGGACGGCGCGTCGAATCGGGCGAGCCGAACGAAGCCGGCCAGCGCCGCCTCGGCGGAATCGGGGGCATGCTCGCCGACCTGCTCGAGAAACGCACGCGCGACACGGTCATCTATCAGCGCCTCGCGTATCTCATGCGCTCCGGCGCACCCGACTCACTCGATCTCATCGTCGCGAAGAACTTCGGCTCGCTCGCCGCGGACCTCGTGCATCGCGGCGACGCCGGCAAGCTCACGGGCATCGTCGACGGGCGCTACACCGCGGTGCCGATCGAGAACACGGGACACGGCAAGAAGCGCGTCGACGTCCCGCGCTTCTACGACGTGAATGCCTATCGCCCGAAAGTCGCGAACGTGATGGGCATGCCGATGTTCCTGCACTGAGCGTTACACGGGCTCGACGATCTCGATCCCCGGAATCGCCAACGCCTCGAGCTCGCGCCGCCGAAACGTGAGCAGCGACTTCGCACCCGCTTCCTTCGCGATCTCGATGAGCATCGCGTCGAAGGTGTCGTTCCCGCCGATCGGCGCAACGCTCCACGCGCGCAACTGCGACCACGTATCGCGCGGCTTCGGCCCCGGAATCTTCGCCGTCGAAAAGCTCGAGCGCAGCAGATGAAACGCATCCGCGTGCGTGAGTCGATGCTGCGCCGGCAAACTGGTAAGGGTCGCGTACGCGTCGACGAGCGCCGGCGACGGAATCACGAGCGCCTTGCGCGCAAGCGCCCCTTCGAGCGCCGTGCTGGCACTCTCATGCCGCTCGTGCCACGCGACGAGCGCCGCGGCGATGACGGTCGCGTCGCACGCAACGAGAACCGCCGCCACGCTACGACTCCTCCGCATCGCGACGCGCGCGCGTCTGCGCGGACTTCACCGCGGCGCGCGTGAGCGGCTCACCTGCTTCAACAGAGACGGCGATCTGCAGCCGCCCCTTCTTTTCGATGCGAATCGGACGACGCTTCGGCTCGATCTCGATCCGACCCTCACGGCAACTGATGGTCAGCGGCATGCCGGGCTCGATCCCCGCTTCCTCGCGAATTTCCTTGGGGATGACGAGACGTCCGACTTTGTCGATGGCAATATCGATGGGATCACTCATGGCGACGCGCATGGTAATCGCGCCTGTGTCCGGTGCGATGACATTTTGACGCTCGATCGTCACCGCGAGTTGTGATCGCCGCGACGTCGAGCCCGCCATTGAGGGACTATCTTTTGCACTAGAGAGATCGGCCCTTTTTGCGGGTTTCGGACGGCAGCATCGAGTTCGCTCCTGGCAAAAGCGGCGTTGACACGTCGAGGCCGCCGAGTATCATGAGCAAGTTTTTGTCCGCACAAATGGCCGCTCGCAAATCCGAAAGACGACGCAGACCCGAGGTAATGCTCTGGCCGGATGTGTCGAACAGCGACCCGTTCAGCGGCCTGCCGGACGATCTCCCGCCCGGCCACTCGCGCTTCCCCATCGAGCCCTCCTCCGGCTACGGCGATCTTTCCTTTGATCCGTCTGTCGGGCAGAATGCTGGTACGGAACACCGGGATGATGCCATGACGTCAAAGGAGATGAGAGCCTGGCGGCTGGCCATGCGCCGCGCCCTCGGAAACCTTGTCGCGGTTCGCGTCGGCGAAAGCCGGCGTCGCGGCTGATCCCCGGATCCCTTCAGCACGCTTCAGCAAAAGTCAGTGTGAGGAGACTGTACCGGCCACGGCTGGTAACGACGGGATGAGTCTGCATCTTCGGGACATCGGTACCGCCACCGCGTACGCCACCGTCGGCGTCGGTGAAGTGCGATCGGAGATGGCCAGCGCCGTCGACGCCGTCAACCGCCTCCGCCAGCATCCCAAGCACGGCAAGTCGCTCCACGAGCCGGAAAGCATCTTCCTCCTCGGCCAGGCCGACGTCGCCACGATGTTCGAGACGACGAACTTCAAACGCGTCTTCGATCTCGGCTATCCCCGCGTCGAGTCTCACGCCGCCGTCGTCAACTGGGTGTTCAGCGTGCCTTACGAAGGCGGCCGCACCGAGCCACCGAAGGCGCGCGACCTCTTCCGATACATCTTGCACTTGCGACTGCGCCGGTCCGCGTACGCGTTCGCACAGATCGAGGAGCAGATCGTCAACAAGTTGACCGAGCTGCTCGGCAAGCTTCGCAATGACACGCGCATCCACGTCGGACTCGGATGGAGCGACCTGTTGTTGGAAGGCTACTTTCCTGCCACAGCGCTGACCGACCTCGCGACGTTCATGATCCAGTTGCACGGTCTGAAGATCCGCTATGGCAGCGGCGCAGAAAAGAAGGAACTGCCCGTGCTTCACCGGATGCTGACCGTCCTCGGCTACTCCGGTGAGCCACCCAAGGCGCCGGAGAACCGGCACTTCACATTCATTCGCACGAAGCCGGCCGAGTACTACAACGTCGAGGCGATCCTGCGCGAGTACGGCGCGGTCTACATGCTGGACGGCAAAGCGGACTTCATGATCCTGCCGCGCCGCAAGTCGAGCACGCCGACGTACTGGCTGCGCGAGCAGAAAAAGCTCGGCGAGAAGGAAAACAAGGATTCGATTCGCAAGGTCGAGACGCATCTGATGATGCTTCCGGCCGAGGACTTCTGCGAGGCGTCTCTGTCGGACGCGCTCTACATCGACATGCCGCAGGAGTTCGATCGCGATCAGTGCGACTGCGAGACCGTCACCAAGCCGGTCGTGCAGGAGATCGACCGGCGAATGAACGATCTGCGCAAGCGCAAGCTGCTTCCGACCGAACAGCGCTACGCGATCGACAACACGCTCTTCCTGCTCGAAGCCTCGCTGCGCGACTCGAGCATCTGCTGCGACACGCGCGATGCGATCCGCGCGTCGCACGACGGTTTGCTGAAGGTACTCATCGCAGTCGACAACGCGGATCGCGATCCGTCGCCGGACACGAAAGGCGTTCGCCACAAGCAGATCGTCGCGTGCTGGCGCCGGCTCGATGAATGGCATCGCTTCACCGAACTGCTGCTGCGCCAGCGCACCGTCGGGTCGTACGAAGAGATCCTCGGCCAGAGCGATCGCTCCGTCGTTTACAGCGGCGGAGTGCAGAAGTTCCTCTACCTCGCCGATCAGTTGCTCGCGAATTTCGCGCGCCGTCTCGAAGACAAGAACACGCCGCGCTTCGCCACGATCTACGACTCGGTCAAGACGATCCTCAGTTTCCGCACCGGCGTCGTGCGCGTTCCGACGTCGCTCATCTTCAGCTTCCCGTTCGTCGTCCCCGACCTCTGGCACGAAGTCGGAGGGACGCTGTTCTTCCTCCGGCACGGCAAGCAGATCACGCAGATCACGCCACCCGAGGATGCGAACGAGAGGCTCAGCAACCTCGCGGACCACTATGCGGACATCCTCGTGTACCTCAACGGATTTCACGGGAACTTCGACCGCTTCCTGACGTCGCTGACGCATGGCTGGACGCTCACGTACGGCGATCTCGCCGACGTGGTGAAGAAGCACACGGTCGGGCAGTTGCTGCTGCGCGCATATCTGATTCTCGAGTTCGATGCGTTGCGCGCGCTGCAACAGAGCGGCGCGGTGGAGGAGGCCGAGGAGTTCGTCGAGGAGCAGGAGAAAACGATCGACCGGCTGATCGCGCAACTCAAACGCCGGCTCAAGAAGCAGAACGCCGCCGTCTGGAAGCACATCACGCCAGCGGATTGGAAGCTGCTGCAGCGCAACACGCGGACGCAGGACTTCTCGTTCAATCAGCGCGGCCTCTACTTCCCGTTCGTCCAGACCATGATCGAGAAACCGCCGACCGATCTCAGTCGCTTCGAGACCGGCGAGATCGTGCCGCTCGGCGACGGCGCCGATCTGAACGCGCTCTTCGGCGAGCTCGCACATCAGATGATCACGCAGCCAGGAAAGCCTTCGCATTTCCGGACGATGGCCGCACTCGGCAAGAGCGCCGCGATCGAGTTTCATCGCCGCCAGCTCGCGAAGCGCAATGTCTCGCAAGCCAAGTCTCGCGCGACGAAGGACCGGAACAAGACGCCGTTCATGGATCGTCCGGCGCGTCCGGCGCAGCAGCGCACGATCGCCGCCGGCGACCGCATCGACTCGAAGTACAAGATCATCGGGCGGCTCGGCTCCGGCGGGATGGGCGACGTGTATCACGCGACGGAGCTGCGGAGCGGACGCGAAGTCGCGCTCAAGTTCGCACGACTGGAAGCCGGCTCCCTCGGCGAGCAGACGCTCATCACCGAGCTCAAGGCGAGCCGCGACGTCACGCACGAAAACATCTGCCAGGTCTACGACCACGGCACGTATCAGGGACGCCTCTACATCGCGATGCAATTCGTCGGAGAGAACCTCGCGACGCGCATCGATCGCAAGGTCGCAGTGCCGATCAACGAGGCCATCCAGTTCGCGTACGACATCTTCGCGGGGCTGGCCGCGTTGCATAAGAACGGCATCATCCACCGCGATCTCAAACCGTCGAACGTACTGATCGACGCGAAGGACCGCGCGAAGATCTCAGATTGCGGACTGGCCGTGCTCGACGACACCAAGCCGCGCGGTGTGGGAACGCATCGCTACATGGCACCGGAGCAACTCGCGGGCGCGAGTCCGAGCTACGAATCTGATCTGTATTCGGCCGGTCTCGTCGTATACGAGATGTTCACCAGCAGACCGGCAATCAGCGGAACGTCGATCGGACAGTACACGAGCAGTCACACCGCGCTGCAAAAGAAGTTGCCATCGGCGATGGTGGACAGCGCGTCGCGCGAACGATCGCTCAAAACACTCGACAAACTGATCATGAAGACCATCGTGGACGATCCCGAGCAGCGCTCCACGGCGTCGAAGATGCGCGATCACTGGGCGCTCGCGATTCGCAACCGGCAGAACAAGCGGAAACGGTAACGCGCGCTTAGAATCGCGCGCATGAAACGTGTGTTCGTCGCTCTCCTTCTCGCCACGTCTCTTTTCGCCCAGCAGACCCCACCAGATCCGGCCAGGGCCATCGAGGCGCTCGACCGGTCGGTGGATCGGTCGTTTGAGGATACGGATCGCTCGATCGACGACGCGCTCTGGTACTTCAAGCTTGGGGATGTTGCGAACATCGAGAAGTACGAGATCACGTCGAGCAAGCCGCGTCGCGAGAAGAATCCGACCGACGTGAACGCCGGCAATCCGATCATCTTTCCGGTTTACGTCTTCTCGCCGAAGAAACTGACTGGCAAGGCGCCGATGCTCGTGTTTGCGCATGGGGGCGTGCGCGGAAGGTTGACGTCGAACTATGCGCACATCTTTCGTGAGGCGTTGGAGCGCGGGTACGTGATCGTCTCGCCCGAGTATCGCGGGTCGATCGGACATGGGACCGACCTTCGCTCGCAGATCGACTACGGCGGGGCCGAGATCGATGACACGCATGACGCACGCAACTGGGCCGTCGAGAACCTGCCGTTCGTCGATGCGAATCGCGTCGGCATCTTCGGGTGGAGTCACGGCGGATTTCACACACTGATGAACATCCTCACCTGGCCGGACGACTACAAAGTCGCGTACGCGGGCGTGCCGGTGAGCGATCTCGTCGCGCGCATGGGCTACAGCGGGCAGGGATATCGCGACACGTTCGAAGAGTTCATCGGCAAACAGCCCGAGGACAACGTGATGGAGTTTCGGCGCCGGTCGCCCGTCTTTCATGCGGAGAAACTGCGCACCCCGCTCCTCATCCACACGACGACGAACGACGAAGACGTCAACGTCCTCGAAGTCGAGCACATGATCGCGGCGCTGAAAGCGGCGGGCAAAAAGTTCGAGTATCGGATCTACGACAACGCGCCGGGCGCGCATCGCTTCAACCGCATCGACACCAAGCTCGCGAAAGAGTCGCGCAAGGAGATGTGGGACTTTCTGGCGCGCTACCTGAAATGATGCGCAGCCTCGCTCTCGCCGCTCTCCTTCTCACCGCCTGCGCGACGACCACCACGCCGTCGACGCCGCGCGCGCCCTGGCGCGAACAGCCGCTTGCGCGCGCGTCGATTCCGGCCGTGTACGTGACGCAGTGGGAGAAGGCTGAGAATCGCACGACATGTGCGCTCGTCGCGCCGCGCTCGATCGGATCGGCCGGCGCGAATGCGACGCCGCGCGCTGCGACATTCTCCGGCGGCTGGGCCGTCGCCTACGACTTGCCAAACCTGCGCAGCGCGTTCGGCGTCGCGGGTGCGGGCGTCCGCGCGGGCGAGCCGTCGTATTCGAAGTGGCCGTACGTGCAGGAGTGGGATGACGGCAGTCGCGCCGAATACGGTCCGGAGGGCGGCGAAGGTCCGAACCAGCTCGCCTACCTCCGCATCGAAGGACAGGACTGTTTGTACAACGTCTGGTCACGACTCGGACGCGAGCATCTTGAACTCCTGATGCGAGAGCTTAGACTCGTCGCGAAATGAAACTCGCATCCTTCCGACTCTTCGTTCTCGCCGTCGTGATCCTGCCTCTGACCGCCTTCGCGGCTGAGGGGAAGTGGACTCCGCAGCAGGTCCTCGAGCTCGATCGCAAGTGGCTCGCGCAGCAGGGTCTGCAACTGCCGCCGGAGAAGTTGTGGGACGCGCAGAAGGGCACCGGACTCCTTGCCGCGACGCTGGCCATCGGCAACTTCGGATGCTCGGGCGGCTGGATCTCCGCGGAAGGTCTGTTCATTACGAATCATCACTGCCTCTTCTCGGTGCTGCAGGAACACGCGACGCCGCAGAACGACATCATCACGAACGGCTTCCTCGCGCGGACGCGCGACGCCGAGCTGCGCAGCAAGACGTTGCGCGTCTCGGTGCCGCGACGCTTCACCGACGTCACGAGCGCGATGAACGCCGCGGTGCCGCAGGGTGCGAGCGACATCGATCGCTTCCGCGCGCTCGAGCGCAAGGCGAACGAGATCGTCGCGGAGTGCGAGAAGACGCCGGGCTCGCGTTGCAAAGTCGCGCAGCACGACGGCGGCGTGCAGTACGTGCTGCAGGACATGACCGAGTTCTCGGACGTCCGACTCGTCTACGCGCCGCCGCGCGCGGTCGGCGAGTTCGGCGGTGAAGTCGACAACTGGATGTGGCCGCGTCACACCGGCGACTTCTCCATCGCGCGCGTTTACGTCGACGGGAAGCCGTTCCGCTCCGACTTCCACTTCCCGCTCTCCCCCACCAGCGCGAAGCCCGACGACTTCATCATGGTCCTCGGCTATCCAGGCACCACGTTCCGCGCGCGCACCGCGGACGAGATGGAAGAGCGCGTGCTCTGGTTCCGCACTCGCGCGACTGTGTATCGCGAATGGATCGACCTCCTCGAAGGCGCCACAAAAGGCAACGCCGCGGCGGAGATCGCTGTCGCCGACGAAGTGAAGACGCTCTCGAATCGCCAGAAGAATGGCGAAGGTCAGCTCGCCGGATTCCGTCGCGGCAATCTGCTCGAGAAGCAGCGCGTCGCGGACAACGCCGTGCTCGCGAAGAATCCTTCAGCGCGTGCCGCGTACGCCGGACTCGCAACGCTCGCGAAAGAAAAACTCGACACGTTCATGAAGGACTTCTTCCTCGAGCATCTGCGCGTCTCGACGACGACGCTGAGCCCGAGTGGTCCGAAGGCGCTGATCTTCCCCGTGACGATCGTGCGCTCCGCGATCGAACGTGCGAAGCCCGAAGCCGATCGCGACGCGATCTTCACCGCGCGCAACATCGGCCGCGTGCGCGAAGGTCTCGAGCGCGAACAGAAGCGCTTCTACGCGCCCGCGGACAAGGCGCTGCTCGCATCGTTCGTGAAGCACTCCGGCATCACGTTGCCGATGCCCGCCGACGACTTGTACGCGCAGTCGAAAGTGTTCGACGTCGCCGAGCGGCTGAAAATGTTCGACGAATCCGTCGAACAACTGCACGCGCGACGCGATCCGCTCATCGAGTTCGCGTTCACGCTCGACCAGAGCCTGCGCGAGACGATTGCGCGCAAAGATCGCTGGGAAGGTGCTGTCGCGCGCCTGCGTCCCGAGTGGCGTCGCGCGGTGATCGCGCACGCGGGACGTCCCGTCGCGCCGGACGCGAACTCGACGCTGCGCGTGTCGTTCGGTCACGTGAAGGGCTACGCGCCGCGCGATGGTCTGTGGGCGACGCCGCAGACGACGCTCGCCGGACTGATCGAAAAGCATACCGGCGTCGAGCCGTACGACGTCCCGGAAAGCGTACGCACCGCGGCGAAAACTGCGAAGCCGTCGCTCGTCGTCAACTTCCTCGCCGACGGCGACACGACCGGCGGCAACTCCGGCAGTCCGGTCGTCAACGGACGCGGCGAGCTGGTCGGCGTGAACTTCGATCGGGTCTGGGAAAATGTCGCCAACGACTTCGGCTACAACCCCGACGTCGCCCGCAACGTCAGCGTCGATGTCGGCTACGTGATCTGGATGCTCCGCGACGTCGCACAGGCAACGGAGTTGCTGAAAGAGCTTGGGGTGAAATGAATCTAGTTGGCGGTTGGCGGTTGGCAGTTGGCGGGGGACCGCCACCCGACCACGAGCCGAGCAAT
>DASVNL010000313.1:0-6699 GCA_036383875.1 Thermoanaerobaculia bacterium | reverse complement strand
CCGCCGCGAGCGCGACCTTGCTCGTACACGGCCGCCGGATTCGACGCGGCATTCGGCGGATCGGGATTCGCGATGTCGACCCACGTCACCGACAAATATGAGTTGACGGTCTGACCCGTCGCGGCGTCATACGTCGGCGCGTTCTCGATCGCGAGCATCTGCAAGCGTCCGCCCGCGGCGAGGTTGAAAGGAACGTTCGGCAGCCAGCGATAGAGTCCGCAGCGATCCTGATCTTCGGTGAGATAGACGATGCCGGTCTGCGGATCGACGGCCGCGGCTTCGTGAATGAAGCGGCCCATCGACGGGATCGGCGTCGCGACGACGGCGCTGTTCGCACTGGCCGGGACTTCGAAGCAGTAGCCGTGCGATTTGCCAAACGGTCCAACGCCGCTGACGGTTTCTTCGCACGTGATCCACGTGCCCCACGGCGTGGGACCACCCGCGCAATTTCCGACGGTCCCGCTGAGACTCACGAAGCGTCGCGTCGTCGTGCGCGTGATCGGATCGACGACGAGCGTCGTCGTGCCGCCGCCGGCGAATGAGTCGTACGACCACGGCCCGGGCGAGAGCGGCATTGCGAGTTCTTTGACTTCGTGATTGCGCACGAGGCGGATCTCGTTGCCGACCGCGAACGCGCCCATCGCGTCGGGGAGTCGAGGGGAGCGATTGCCGTCATCGAGCACGTCGTCCGCGCGACTGAGGATGCGATAGCGAAAGTCCGGCGGCAGGGACAACACGACGCCCTGATTCTCCTCGGCGTGTTTCGGCGCGAGCGGGCCATACGGCGACGGGATGATCGCCGCGTCCGCGCGCGACAGGACGCCTTGCAATCCGAGGAGTCCGGCGGCTGCTGCGGTGCGCCTGATCATCGTGCGGCGCGTGAGCATGGGAGAAGCGTAATACAGTGCAGCCATGGCGCAGGATCTTCGTATCGTGTTCCTTGGCACCTCCGCCGGCACTCCGTCGCGCGAACGCAACGTCTCCGCCGTCGCGATGATCATCGACGGCTCGCTGCTTCTGTTCGATTGCGGGGAAGGAACGCAGCATCAGTTTCTGCGCGCGCCGGTGCGCAGCGGCGCGATCGACGCGATCTTCATCACCCACGTGCACGGCGATCACATCTACGGCGTGCCTGGCCTGCTCGCGTCGCTGTCGATGAACGGACGCACGCGGCCGCTCGCGATCATCGGACCGCCGGGCGTGCGCATGTATCTCGAAGGCGTTCTCGCGACGACGCAGCACAATCCGCAGTTCCCGATCGAATACGCGGAGCTGCCGTATCGCGGTCGCGGATTCACCGTCACCGCCGGCCCGCTCGATCACAGCGTCGAGGTCTTCGGCTACTGCATCGTCGAGGACGATCGTCCCGGTAAGTTCGATCCCGATCAGGCGCGTGCGCTCGGCTTCGAGCCGGGACCGCAGTTCGCGGAGCTCGTGCGCTCGGGCGATCCGCGCGTCGTCGGACCGTCGCGACGCGGGCGGCGCATCGCGTATCTCACTGACACGCGACCGTGCGCATCCGGCGTCGAGCTTGCGCGTGATGCGGACGTCGTCATTCACGAGTCGACGTACGCGGAAGAGATGGCGGTCGAGGCGAACGAGCGGTTGCATTCGACGGCGTCGGGTGCGGCGCGCGTCGCGCGCGAGGCGAATGCGTCGCGGCTGATCCTCACGCACTTTTCGCCGCGCTACGGCGAAGTCGCGACGCTCGTCGACGAGGCGCGGAAGGTCTTCCCGAACACCGACGCCGCGTACGACTTCGCGGTGTTCGACGTCGACTCAAATCATTGATACGGCTCAGCTTCCGTGGCACTCCCTTCGCAACCTGAAGGGTTTGAAGGAGGACGTCCATGGACACGAATCGCGGAATCGCGGAAGTCGAAGCAGCGACGTTGCACGTTCCGGTCGGCGAGTCCCGGCCGCTGCCGGAACGCTCCGGAATGCGCGGCAAGCTCGAGACGCTGAAATCGCAGAGTCTGTCGAAAGTCGAGCAGGTGAAGTCGAACGTCACCCGCTCCGTCGCAGTGATGAAATCGAACGTGCGCGACCAGACGTCGGCACGCATGTCGGACCTCGAGGCGTCGATGCGCAGCAGCCCGATGAAGTGGGCAGGCATCGCCGCCGGCACCGGCTTCGGACTCGGCCTGATCGGCCGCTTCGTGCACTGGCGCAACAAGAGCCAGCGCATGATGCCGAGCCTCGTCGTCATCGAACGCAGTTGTTAAGAATTCGGAGCGTCGCAAGACGCTCCGAATCGTTCCCGTAACCAAACGTTCACAATTCCCACCTAACTTCTGCCCCTTCCTTACGAATACCTTCGTAATTCGAGTTTACGGAGGAGTATTCATGAAGCGAGCGGTCCTCGTTTTTCTGCTCGGTCTCTGCATCACATCCCATCTTGGTGCGGCGCCGGGCGATCCTCCGCTGGCGCTCGAACCCACCACCGCACCGATCACGATCGACGGCGATCTCTCCGACGCCGGCTGGCAGAACGCGCGGAAATACGAGACGTGGTTCGAAACCAATCCGGGCGACAACATCGAGCCGCAGGTGAAGACCGTCGGCTACGTCACGTACGACAGTAAGTTCATCTACTTCGGCATCGTCTCGACCGATCCGAATCCGAATGCGATCAGCGCTCCGTACGCCGATCACGATCAGATCAGCGGCAACACCGACGACTACGTCGGCGTGCTGCTCGACACGCGCAATGACGGCAAGACCGGCTACCTGTTTCTCGTCACCGCGCGTGGCGTGCAGTACGACGCCGTGACCGACGACGCCGGATCGGGCGAGGACAACTCACCCGATTTCTTCTGGGACTCGGTCTCGAAAATCACCGCGACCGGCTGGGTCGCGGAGGCGCGTGTTCCGTTCTCGTCGCTTCGCTACGACGGCGCGAATCCCTCGCAATGGGGCTTGATGCTCTATCGCAACTATCCGCGCGATCGCCGCTATCAGATGTTCACGAACAAGCTCCCGCGCGACGTGAACTGTTTCGTCTGCAGTTGGGGCAAAGTCACCGGACTGCGCGGACTGCCGACGGGCGATCACATCGTCGTCGCGCCGTACGTCACCGCGAATCAGCTCGGCGAGCCGCGCGGTGAGCTCGGCAGCGATTTCGTGAATCATCAGATCGGCACGGACGCCGGTCTCGATCTCAAGTGGAGCCCGACCGCGGACATGGCGATCGACGCGACGGTCAATCCGGACTTCTCGCAAATCGAATCGGACGTCGCGGTGATCTCGACGAACGAACGCTTCGCGATCTTCATCCCCGAGAAACGTCCGTTCTTCCTCGAAGGGATCGAGTTGTTCAGCACTCCGATTCAGGCCGTCTACACGCGCACGCTGACGTCGCCTCGCTGGGGCGCACGCACGACGGGCAAGAAGGGGCAGTACGCGTACACGCTGCTCGTCGCGCAGGATCGTGGCGGCGGGTCGGTGATTCTGCCGTCTGCGTTCGGCTCGGACTTCGCCGAGCAGGACTTCAACTCACTCGCCGCGATCGCGCGCGTGCGTCGCGACTTCGGCAAGCGCTCGTTCTTCAGTTTCCTGACGACCGTGCGTGAGTCCGAGGACGGCGCGCACAATCGGGTGTTCGGCCCCGACTTCCAATGGCGCATCGGCGACAACGACACGCTCACCGGCCAGTTCCTCTACAGCAGCACGCAGACTCCGAATCGTCCCGACCTTGCCGACGAGTGGAACGGTCAGGAGCTTTCCGGACACGCAGCCAAGGCCTGGTATCAGCACTCGAACGAGAAGCACGACTTCTACATCCAGGGCAACGATTACTCCGACGAGTTCCGCGCCGACAATGGCTTCGTCCCGCAAGTCGGCTGGCGCGGCGCGTATGTCGAAGGCGGCAAGACGTGGCGGCCGAAAGGGTTCTTCAGCCGCGTCCGCCTGTTCAGTGAAAACGAGTATCAGCAGACGCAGGACGGCGGCAATCTTCTGTACCGCTACAACGCGATCGGTTTCGGCGCGGACGGCAAACGCCGCTCGTTCACGCGACTCTGGTTCGTCCGCGATTCAGTCGCGAACGCCGGTGAGGTGTTCGATCGCAATCGTCTCTTCTATCAACTGCAATTCGCAGTGAATCGCATCCTCAGCTTCGTCAGCACGGACGGCTGGGTCGGCGATGAAGTGGACTTCGCGAACAATCGCCTCGGCCGCGGTGCGAGTTTCAACGCGAACGCGCAAATCCGTCCGACGCAGCACCTCACGCTGAGTCTCACGGGAAGCATGCGCTGGCTCGGCATCGACGGAGATCGTCTGTTCACGTCGCAAGTCGAGCGTCTGCGCGCGACGTATACGTTCAACTCGCGCATGTTCATCCGCGCGATCATCCAGAACACGCGCACGAATCGCGATCGCGCACTGTACGGCTTCGAGACGAAGCAGCATTCCGGCGATCTCTCCTCCCAAGCCCTGTTCGCCTACAAACTGAACTGGCAAACGGTCTTTTATGTCGGCTACAGCGACCTTCAGGAAGTCACAAACGAAGAAGGGGAGTTTTTGCCGAGCAACCGGCAGTTCTTTGCGAAAGTGAGTTACGCGTTCCAGCGATAGCGGACGCGTCGCCAAATCCAATCCGGAGAGACAAACGAATGAGAAGCAAGTCAGTCCTTGTGATGTCCATCCTCTTTGCGCTGGGCATCGGCCTCGGTGCGTTCGCCGCGAAGAAGTTCGACGGCACGACGCTGTACCGCGGCAAGTCGAAGCAGGATGCTGCGAAGAATCTGCTCGAGCTCGCGCGCAAGCAGGCGGGCAAGGGAAGCTGGGAGCGTATCGCCGTCGGCCGCATCTACTACCTCGGCGGCATGAAGGCCGAAGGCCAGGCCATCTTCGACGAAGTGACGTCGAAGAAGCCCGAAGGCACCGACTGGTGGCGCATCGGCCGCGTGTACTGGGAAGCGGGCGAGTGGGACAAGGCCCGCGAGGCCTTCGATAAGTCGCTGGCGAAGAATCCGAACGACGACAAGGGTCTGGCGGAGCTCGGCGCGTACTACCTGATCAAGGGCGACCGCGAGAAGGCCGAGGAGCTGTTCGACAAGTCGATGACCATCGAGCCCGGCGAGATGTGGAACACCTCCGCGATGGCCGCCGGCTACCTCGGCGTCAAGCCGCAGGAGTAAGCAGGTGTCATCCCGTGCGTAAGCACGGGATCCCCGTTTTCAAGCAGGGGATCCCGCGCTGCGCACGGGATGACACGAATGCGTTTTACAGCACGAGCTTGCGTGCCGCGCGGATGTCGTCGTCGAGTGGACGGTCGTAGAACACGGCCGGCGCGGCGGCGCGAACGCGCAGGTACAACTCGCGCGTCCCCTTGCCGAGCTGCGTGGCGATGTTCGCCGCGCGATCCTTCACTGCTTCTTCGAATTGGCGCGCCTGCTCGTCGTAGTGCTTCATGTCGAGCAGTTGCGGCGCGGGATGTTTCGGATCGTACTGAAACACCGCGCGCCATTCGACGGCCTGCGCGGACGTGAGCAATTCGATGGCGAGCACGGACTGAACGTTCGACAACACCGTGCGCAACTTGCGCGCCGCGTGCGTCGACATCGACACGTGATCCTCGGAGTTCGCGCCGGTCGGAATCGAATCGACGGACGCGGGATGCGCGAGCACCTTGTTCTCCGACACGATCGACGCCGCGGTGTACTGCAGGATCATCAATCCCGAATTCACGCCGGGACGCGTCGTGAGATTCGCGGGCAGTCCGCGATTCATGTGACCGTCGAGCAGGAGCTGCGTGCGGCGCTCGCTGATGTTGCCGAGCTCCGCGACCGCGATCGTCAGAAAGTCCGCGGCGAGCGCGAGGGGCTGGCCGTGGAAGTTTCCGGCCGAATACGCAGAGCGGCGATCGCCGCGATACCACTCCGGCCAGTTCTCTTTGAACTGCAGATCGAACGACGTGTTGTCGTCGGGGAAGAAGAGCGGGTTGTCCGTCGCGGCGTTGATCTCGCGTTCGGCGGTTTGCCGCACGAATCGCAGCGTGTCGCGCGATGCGCCATGCACCTGCGGCGCGCAGCGCAGCGAATACGGATCCTGCACCGCGCCCGTGCGTTCGACGAGGCGCGATCCCGCGACGTGCTCGCGCATGCGACGCGCGCTTTCGATCTGACCTTCGTGTCCGCGCTGGATGTGAATCTTCTCGTCGAGCGCGCGCGTGCATCCGGCCATCGCCTCGAGCGACATCGTCGCCGCGGCGTCGGCCGTGTCGGCGAGACGCTCGGCGTCATACACCGCGAGTGCGAGCATCGCGGCGGAGAAGTTCGCGCCGTTGACGAGCGCGAGGCCTTCTTTGAACGACGGCTTGATGGCATCCGCATCGAAGCCGAGGAACGCGGGAAGTTCGGACGCAGGACGCAGCGTGCGGTCGTCAGTCGTGTAGAAACGGCCCTTGCCGAGGAGCGTGACGAAGAGGTGCGAGAGCGGGCAGAGATCGCCGCTCGCGCCGACCGAGCCGCGCAGCGGAACGAGCGGAATCACGCCGCGATTCAGCATCGCCTCGACGACTTCAACGAGGATCGCGCGAACGCCCGAATGTCCCTTGAGGAACGCATTCAGTCGCGTGACCAGCGCGCCGCGCACGACTTCGGCGGGGAAGTAGTTCGAGAGATCGTCGGGATCGGAGTTGTCGCCGACGCCGACCGAGTGCGAGAGCAGAAGATTGCGCTGCAGTTGTTCGAGATC
>DASVNL010000312.1:0-1945 GCA_036383875.1 Thermoanaerobaculia bacterium | reverse complement strand
TTCTCGAGAAGAGCCGTGCAGTTCGTGCACACCGGATCGGCGTGAAACGCGAGGATGACTTTGTTCTCCGCAACCGCGCGCTCGCGCGCCGTGCGTTCGAACGTGATCCATTCGAGCGTCGTCTGCGCGAACAACGGCGCGCTGAGAAGCAGAAGCACGACTGCGCGGAGCATGTTCATGCGATGGTCGGCGTGATGGTGTAGTCGGCGCGCGCGTCGTGATACTCGCGATTCGCGTCGTAGGCCGCGCGCATCACGAGCGATTCAGCGTCGAGTGCGCGATCGACGGCGAGGATGCCGTCGAGGTGATCGATCTCGTGCTGCAGCAGCTCCGACGCCGCGCGATCGAGCTCGCGCCAGCTCTTCGGATTTCCATGCTCGTCGGCGTAGTCGATCGAGATCGAGTGTGCACGCGAGAGACGCACGAGCAGGTCGGGGAAGCTCATGCAGTCATCCCACATCGTGAACGTCTCGTCACTGCGCCACGTGATCACCGGATTGACGATGAAGAACGTGCCGCGGCCGAGGTTCGCGGCGATGAAGCGTTGCGCGACACCGATCTGCGGCGCGGAGATCGCGCGGCCGAAGCCATGCGCTTTGCGAAACGAATCGAGCGTCGATGCGAGCGCGTCGAACGGCGCGTCGTCGAATCGTTCGACTTCGCTCGAACGAAGACGCAGACGCGGATCGCCGAGAAGGAGCACGTCGCGCATCAGAGCGCTCCGCGAACTTGCTCGAAATACGCGACGAGCTTCGGCGAGAACACCGTGCGATCGAGGCGCAGTTTGCGATCGCGCTGCAACGCCGCGCGGAAGTCGGCGTTCGCGGCGGCGAGCTGCGCGTCCGGATTGCGCGACAACATCGCGCGCGTGTATCGCGCGCATCCGCGCAGCAGGAACACTTCGGCCGCGGGCTGCGCGACGATCATCTTCGACAGGATCTGCTCCGCGCCCGCGAGGTCGCCCGCAGCGAACGCGCGATACGCAGGCGCGAGGTCGGGACGTTGCGATGCAGGCACCGGCGCGACCGGCGCGTTCAGTTGCGAGAGCTTCGCGGCGAGTGCGAGATCGCGATCCGTGGCTTCGCGCGCGATCTGTTGATAGTCGGCGTCGGACTTCGCCTGCTCGAGGCGATTGCGCAGTTTCTCCGCGTGACGCACGTCGATCGTGCCGAGTCCGCGCGGCGCAATGACAGCGTTGCGGCGGTACTGCTGGACGGCGAGACGGGCCTGCACCTTTGCTTCCGATTCGATCGGCGGCGCGGCGGGTTCCGGCTTCGGCTGCGGCGCGACCGTCGCGGTCGCCGGCGGCGGCGTGTCGGCCGGCACCGTGACCTCGACGACTTTCGGCGGCGCTTTCTTCACCGGCACGACCGCGGGACGCGCGTCCTTCAGTCGCTTCCCTTCGTCCGCCGCGGATGTGAACAGCGCAACCGCTTGCTGCGCCGTCGTCTCCGCGGATTTGTACGCGTTCACGTCGGTGCCGGCTTTCTGAAATTGCGCGCGCGCATCCTGCAACTTGCGCTGCGCCTGGAGGTACGTGTCCGTGCGATCGCCACCCGCGCGCAACGCCGCGAGCTGCATCTCGAGCGCGCGACTCAGCGCGGTGTCGGCGGCCTTCTTCGGCGCGGTCGCCGCGGACGCCGCGTTGCGTTGCTTCTCCGTCTGCGCGCGGCCGACCCAATCCTTCAGCGTCGCGTAGTACTCCGTGCGCGTGATGACGCCCTGATCCTCGCTCGTCTTCCACTCGCGCAATGCGCCGTCGACGTCGCCGAGGTTGAACTTCGCGATGCCGAGCCAGAAGTGTGGCGTGTAGGTGATCAGCTCGCGGCCCGCGCGCAGATTCACCGCTTCGTTCGGCATCTCGCCGATCGCGCGCTGCATCGCGGTCGCGCCGTCGCGATAGTTCTTCGCGTTGATCGCGAGCACGCCGCGCTTGTACGCGTCG
>DASVNL010000311.1:0-9986 GCA_036383875.1 Thermoanaerobaculia bacterium | reverse complement strand
GGGTGCGAGCAGCATCGTCAGCAGGTCGTATGCGCCGAGGGTTGGGACGAGGATGCCGTCGAGCGGCGAGAGCGCTGAGGCGAGTGCGAGGCCGCCACTCGCCTCGGCGTAAGCGCGCACCGCGGCGATGAAACTGATTCCAGTCAGCGGTCCGGCCACGAAGAGCAGCAGCAGGAACGACGTCGAGCCGAACAACTCGCGACAATCCTTCGCGACTGCTGCGCGCAAGTCACGCCAACGCAAGGAACACCTCTTCCAGATTCGCGTCCGCACTCCCCGACCTCGCCTGCAACTCCGCAAGACTCCCCTCTGCGATCGCACGTCCGTGGTCGAGCAGAAGAAAGCGATCGCACACGCGCACCGCATCCGCGAGTTGATGAATCGAGAGAATCTGCGTGCGACCTGCTGCCGCGCGCGCGCGCAACAGCGCCATCGCCGCGCGCGCTTGCCGAAAATCGAGGCCGTCGAACGGCTCATCGAGCAGCAGAATCGGATGCGGCGTCGACAACGCCACGGCCAGCGCGACACGCCGCGCTTCTCCCTTCGAAAGCGATCCCACGCGCTGCCGCAGCAATGCTTCGAGTTGCAATGCGTCGATCGCTTCGACGTCGCGCGCGCGTCCGAACAGACTCGCAAAAAAGTCGAGACACCAGCCGGCGCGCTGCTCCGCCCATGGACGGATGCCGTCGGGCAGATAAAACAGCTCGCTCTCCGCGGCGATATTGCCGCCGGATTTACGAGTGAATCCGGCGATCGCTTCGAAGAGCGTCGTTTTGCCTGCGCCGTTCGGACCGATTACGCCGAGGATTTCGGCGGCTTTCGCGGTGAACGACACGCTGTCGAGAATCGCGCGTCCGCCGCGGCGAACCGAAATCCCTTCGACGCGCAGCAGCGTCGCGGAGTCCGTCATCGGTGCGCGAACTGCGGCGGAATCGGATGACCGGCATCTTCTTCCTGCCGGACCAGCGACTGCACCTTCCACTGCCCTTCGATCCGGACGAGCTGAACGCCGACGATCCCGCGCGCGCTTGCACGTTCCTGATTCGAAGCCTGACGTCCTTCGTACGTGCTCCAGACCTGCGCGACGTCGCCATAAACCTGCACGCGCGTCGACACCGGCCGCTCGAACCAACCCTCGGCGTTGTACTTCGGCGTGAAACGCTCCGAGAACTCCTTCGCGGTCATCGCGCCGGTGCCCGCGATCACGATTCGCGCGTCCGGTGCAAACAGTCCTTCGAACTGCCGCCAGTCGCGACGTCCCGCCGGTCCGGACAACACGTTGTGGACCGCGAGGACCGTCGTCTCGACCTGGAACTCGTCACTCCCCACCGGCGGCGCGCCGGGCGCAGTTGCACAGCCGGAAAAGAGGACGGCGAACAGCACGACGGCGACCGATTTCATGACGCAGGAGTATAGGCGGGCGCAACGCCGGCGCTACACTATCGAGCATGCGAAATTGCAGTCGGGTCGTCCTTTTCCTCGGCATCGCCCTGTCGTTTTCTTTGCGCGCTGCGACGTGGAGTGGCTGGCAACTCGTCGAAGGCGGAGGCATCACCGACACCGCAGTGAGCGCGAGCGTCTACAAGGGCTCAATGTATCTCTTCGCGAAGGGAAAAGACTCGAAGCTCTATGTGAATCGCGGCAAGACCGACGGCACCGGCTTCGGAACGTGGACCGAAGTGCCCGGCGGCGGATACACGAAGGCTGCACCCACATCCGCGACGCATGGAAGCAACCTTTATCTCTTCGCGCCCGGGATCAAGGATCACGCGGTCTACGTGAACGCGTACGACGGCAAGACGTGGAGCGGCTGGTCGCAAGTCGCGGGCGGCGGTCTCACCGACGTCGCGCTCACGGCGGTCAATCACAAGAGCGATCTCTACCTGTTCGGCAAAGGACTGTCCGACCGCAAGATTTACGTGAACAAATACAACGGCAAGGCGTGGGCGGGTTGGAGCGAAGTGTCGGGCGGCGGCTACACCGATGCCGCGATAGCCGCGACGTCCGCCGGCGGAAAACTGTATCTGTTCGCGCGCGGGATCAAAGACCGCGGGGTTTACGCGAATGCGCTGACGAACAACGCATGGAGCGGCTGGTATCGCCTCGGCACCGGCACGACGCGACTCGCACCCGGCGCGACGACGAGCGGCGCCACGGCGTGGGTCATCGCCGTCGACGACACGGCGAAGCACATCTGGACGTCCGGCTCCAGCGGCGGCGCATTCAGCGCGTGGGCCGAAGTCCCGGGCGGCGGCGTGACCGACGCGCCCGTCGCTGCAATCACGAGCGGCGGAAAAATCTCTCTCTTCGCCAGAAGAGCTTCAGATGGCCGGATCTACGTGAACAAGTATCAGTAGTGACTGATCTCTATTTCCTCAGGTGAACTACGTAGGAAACACAGTCTCCCTGATTCTTGAATTTCGGATTGACGTACGTGGCCCAGCCGCCCTTCTTGCAATGATCCGCGGTCGTGGGACCTTGCGGGATCGCAATGCCTTGCGGGAAATTGCCGACCGGAATCACGGCGACCACCTGATTCGTCGACGTGTCGATGACCGCGACCGTGTCGTCGCCGGAATTTGCAACGTAAACGTAGGCGCCGTCAGGAGTCGGCGCGAGCAGCACAGGGAATGAGCCCGTCGCGACGGTGCTGGTGATCGTGTTGGTGTTCGTGCTGATCACGACCACGCTGCCGGGCAGTGGCAGCGACGCATAAGCGAGCTTCCCATTCGGCAGAATGACGATGCCGATGGCCGTGGGCGTCGCGGGGATGCTGTCGACGACGGCATTGGAGCCAGTGTCGATGACGAAAATCGTGCTGGCGAAAAACGATGCGACATAAACGGATTTGCCATCGGGCGTAATCGCGACGCCAGTGAGATCGCCCGGGACGGCGATGGTCGTCGTGACGGTATTCGTGTTCGTGCTGATGACGGACACAGTACCCCCGTCATTGGCCACGTACGCGAATTTGCCGTTCGGAGTCACGGCAATTCCGCTCGGACCCGATCCGACCGGCACTGTGGCCACGACCGTGTTCGTCGCCGCATCAATGACGGACACGTCATTACTGCCGAAATTCGTGACATACACACGTGCGGCATTGGGCGTGATCGCAATGATGGTTGGATTGGAGCCAACCGGTACCGTCGCCATGACGGTGTTCGTCGCACCGTCAATGACGGACACCGTATCCGCGTCATTGTTGGCGACGTAAATGCGCGCGCCGTTTGACGGCGCCGCGACTCCCGCCGGTCCCGCCCCAACGGGAATCGTGCCGACGACAGTGTTGGTCGTCGTATCGATCACCGACACGTTGTTGTCCAACGCGTTCGACACATACGCAAAGGAAGCCACGGCTTCCAGACTCACGCTGAAAACCAGCGCGAGCACGGAACACAAATAGATAGACCTCCGGACGAAGTCCTCTCTCATCGCTGAATTCTCCTCTCCCAAGAACGGCGAACCGAAATCCTAACCCTTCACGCGCGACGTTGCGCAGATTTCTCTGAAATTCAGCCAAATCTCAGCGGAAATCCGGCAGGAATGTCAGGTTTGGCAGCGCTCAGTCAGCAGGTCACATGAGCCGACGGAGTCAGGTGCGCTGAATTTTGAGCATCGACTGGACCCGCTCCACCACCTCGGGAAGGCGGAACGGTTTGCCCATGAAACTGTCTGCGCCTTCTTCGAGCGCGTTCTTCGTCTGCGTCGCGTCCGCGGAGAGCACCAGAATCGACACCGGGTTCGAGGCCCGCACTTCCTGCAGTTGCGCCATCACCTGAAATCCCGTCATCTCCGGCATCTGCAGGTCGAGCAGGATCAGGTCGTAGCGATGCTCGAGGTGCATGGCCGCGACGTCGCGCGGCTCGACGGTCGAGCTCACCTCGACGTATCCCGCACGTCGCAGCGTTTGTTCGAGCAGACGGATATTCGACTTCTGATCGTCGACGATCAGGATCCTCGGTGAGCCCGCTTCAGTTGACTGAGGCATGCGTTTCCTTTGCGAAGGCCAGTGCTACGTTCAATGCAGTCATGAACTCCGTGACTTTGATTGGCTTGGTGAGGTAACGGAAGAAGCCGGCGTCCAGACCCTTCTGAATATCGCGCGGCATCGCATTGGCGCTGAGGGCGACCACCGGAATGTGGGCCGTGGTCTTGTCCGCACGGAGAATCTTCAGCGCTTCGATGCCATTCATCCCTGACAGATTGATGTCCATCAGGATGACGTCCGGCAGGTGTTTGCGGGCCAGTTCCACTCCGCGGATGCCGTCGACGGCGCTCAACAGCCGCACGTCACTGCGACGGCCAATCAGTCGTTCGACCAGCTTCAGATTCGCCGGATTGTCCTCGACATAGAGGAGCGTGCGCACGCCGTCGACCGCGTCCGCGAAGGATTCGATCGACGGAGCCAGGTCTGTGGATACAGGCATCGTCAGCGGCGCGCTCGATTGCAGTTCGACCCAGAACGTGCTTCCTGTGCCGACGGCACTCTCCACTCCGATGACACCCGTCATCAGCTCCACCAGCCGCTTGCTGACCACGAGGCCGATGCCTGTCCCCTCCACGCCGCCGGTCTCCTGTCCCAGACGATTGAACGGCTGGAAAAGCTGCGCGACCTTCTCGGGCGGCAGGCCCGCTCCCGTGTCCGTGACGGTGATGCGAACGCGTCCTGTGGCGGGGTTCGAGCTGCAGTGGACGGCGACGGATCCGCCGGGCGTGTTGTATTTGATCGCGTTCGACAGAAGGTTGATCAGCACCTGCTTGATGCGCGTGCGATCGGCGTTGACGCAATACGACGCGTCGCTGCGAGGAAAGAGCATCCGCAAGTTGCGGCGCTGCGCCAGCGGCTCGACCATCGAGTGACACTCGAGCAGCAGATCGTTGAGCAGCACCGGCTCGAGCGACATCGAAAGCTTCCCCGACTCGATTGTGGCCAGGTCGAGCACTTCATTGATCAGTTCCAGCAGATACCAGCCGGCGTTGAGGATCTGGATGATGCTCTCGCCTTGCGAAGGCGTCGGCGCCGGCAATTCGGACTCCATCAATTGCGCGAAGCCGAGGATGGCATTGAGCGGCGAGCGAAGCTCGTGGCTCATGCTGGAGAGGAAGTCGGATTTGGCGAGATTCGCCGTCTCCGCGACGGCTCGAGCGTTCGTCAGAATCGCTTCTACCTTGTTGCGTTCAGTGAGGTCGCGCGTGAGTTTTGCGAAGCCACGGAGATTGCCAGCCTGGTCGCGAATCGCGGTGAAGACGATGTTTGCCCAAAAGAGCGAGCCGTCCTTCCGAATGCGCCAGCCCTCATCTTCGTGCCGGCCGTTGGCGGTGACCGCGTCGATGTCGAGCTGCGGCTTTCCGCTTGCGACCTCATCGGCGGGATAGAAGCTGGAGAAATGCTGGCCGAGGATCTCGTCGGCGGAATAGCCCTTGATGCGTTGCGCGCCTGTGTTCCAACTCGCGACCAGGCCTTCCGGATCGAGCATGACGATCGCGCAGTCGGAGACGCTCTCGACCATCAGCCGGAAGCTGCCCTCGGTCCAGCGCAATTTCTCTTCGGCGAGTTTTCGCGCGTTGTTATCCGTGCCGATCAGCAGATACCCGATGACGTTCAGCGAGGCATCGCGCAGTGCCGTCACTGAGACGATCGCAGGGAAGCGCGTCCCGTCCTTGCGGATGTAGGTCAGCTCGTAGATGTCTTCGATGCCGCGCGAAGCTTTGAACGCGAGAGCTTCGAAGCCAGGCGTGATGGCGGTACCGAGCTCGAGGCTCAGCGCTGCGGCGCGCGCAATGACTTCCTGAGGATCGGAAATGTCTGCCGGCGTGATTTGATCGACCACTTCCGCGGCGGAGTAGCCGAGCATGCGCTCGGCACCGACGTTGAACAACTGGATGACGCCTTTTTCATCGGTGGCGATACTCGAGAAGTTCGCGCTGTTGAGAATGGCGTTCCGGAGCGCGCCGGTCTTGATCAGCGCTTTCTTACGCGCGGCGGTGCGGCTGGATCGCTTTCCGGGGGGACCTCGTAGTGCTGCCGGTGTAGTCATCGTTCTCCTTCGCGGCTGTCGACGAGCTACACACGAGCCTCCAGTCACCATTAGCAACTGCGATGCCGGTCACGATATGTCGCACAGGTCAAACTTATTTTCAGGCGTGTCATCAATGCGTCTGGCAGTGAAGCGGCATTGCAAGCGGAATACGTTTCTCCGTGATCCCTCAATTGCGGAGAAACACCCTGCCGGCTCGCGCTGTCGTCCTTTGAGGAGACCTCTTTGAAAATCATGAAAGCGCCCACCGGAATCGCCGGCCTGGATGAAATCACCGGCGGCGGCCTGCCGCGGGGGCGAACCACACTGCTGGTTGGTGGCTCGGGATCGGGCAAGACCATCCTCGCGCTGCAGTTCCTCGTGAACGGCGCGCAGCAGCATGGCGAGCCCGGCATCTTCGTCGCGTTCGAAGAGACGCCGGGGCGCATCGTGGCGAATGCCGGCACGTTCGGCTGGAAACTCGAGGAGCTGCAGCAGGGAAAGCTCTATTTCATCGATGCGCAGCCGGCGCCGGATCTGGTGCAGTCGGGCACGTTTGATCTGAGCGGCATGCTCGCCGCTCTTGGAGCGAAAGCCGAGGAGATGGGCGCGAAACGCATCGTGTTCGACGCGCTCGACATCGTGCTGGCGCTGCTTCCAGATGCCTCGGCGCAGCGTCGCGAGATCTATCGCCTCCACGCCTGGCTGCTGGCGCACGAGATGACCGGCATCGTCACGCTCAAAGCCGGCAGCGACGATAACGGCGCAAACGGACAGCCATTCGCGTTCATGCAGTTCATGGTCGACTGCGCGGTGATCCTCAATCACACCGTCGTGCTCGGCGTGTCGCAGCGCAATCTCCGCGTGCAGAAATACCGCGGATCGAGCTTCGACGAAAACGAATCGCCGTTCCTCATCGGCCGCGGCGGATTCGAGGTCGCGGTCACGCGAACGCTCGGGCGCGGCCAGGCCGAGGTCACGAACGAACGCGTCTCGAGTGGCGTGGCGCGCCTCGACACCATGCTCGGCGGCGGCTACTACCGCGACGCGAGCGTGCTCATCACCGGGTTTCCAGGCACGGCCAAGACCACTTTGAGCGGTGCATTCGCGGAGGCGGCCTGCGCGCGCGGCGAGCGCACGATGTTCGTCAGCTTCGATTCCGATTCGAATGAAGTCATCCGCAACCTCGGCTCGGTCGGCATCCAGCTCGATCGCTTCGTGGAGGACGGCACGCTGCACATGGTTTCCGCGCGCACGATCACCGGAAGTGCGGAGACGTACCTCGTGCGCATTAAGACGCTGGCGAAGGAGCATCGCGCACGTTGCGTCGTCGTCGATCCCGTCTCCACGTTATCGAAGAGCGGCAATGAGCTGACCGCGCACAGCGTCGCGGAGCGGCTGATCGACTGGTCGAAAGCCGAGGGGATCACGCTCGTCTGCACGAGCCTTCTCGACGAGATGTCCAGTCAGTCGGAAGCAGGCTCCCCTCTGCAGATCTCAACGCTGGCCGACACATGGATTCACCTCAACTATCTCGTCCAGGCGGGCGAGCGGAATCGCGGGATGTCGATCATCAAGTCGCGCGGCACCGCGCACTCGAACCAGGTGCGGGAGCTGATCCTGAGCGATACGGGCATCACCGTGACCGACGCCTATACCGCCGGAGGCGAAGTGCTCATGGGAACGATGCGCTGGGAAAAAGAAAGCGCGGAGCGCCACGCCGCCGAAGTGGCCGCGGTCACCGCGAAACTTCAGAACGTGAAGCTCGAAGCGGAACAGGCGGAGCTCGAGGCACGCGTGAAGCTGCTGCAGGTGGAGCTCACCGCAAAGATGACGGAGAAGGCCGTGCTGGCCCGCAGTTCCGAAGCGTACGAGCGCGAGCTCGAACTGGGTCGCGAGCGCATGCGCGAGCTGCGCGGAAGCGATGTCATCCCGGAGCTCGCCACGGTGGCCCCGTGAACTCGGACTTTTTCTCGTTCCGGCTGTACATCGCCGGCGACGCTCCGAATTCGCTGCAGGCCATTGCGAACCTGACGCAGCTCTGCAAAACGCATCTCCCCGACCGTCACGACATCGAGGTCGTCGACGTGCTGCTCGATCCGAAGCGCGCCCTCACCGAGTCGATCTTCCTGACGCCGACGCTGGTGACGGACTCCCCCTACCCCGGCCACCGCATCGTCGGTACGCTCAGCAACACTGAGCCAATCCTCCAGATCCTCGGCCTCGGCGCCGCCGAACGCCGAACGTTCCCGGGCCTCAAAGATCGCGATTCCGCACCGCAGTTGCGACGTCCGAGCTGACGGTCACCCGTGAAACCGATCAGTACTTCACGAGAACCATCGACGAGTCGAGCCCCGTCGCCGATCGGCGCGCAGATTGTCTCCGCGAAACTGTCCTTGGACTTCATTGATCTGCAGCGCGTTGTAGCCGCCGCTCTTTCCGCCACCGACCAGCCGCCACGACGACAGGCCATTGGGTCGATTGTGCACGCCCGCGGGCGTTCCGAGCAGCGTGGCCAGCACGGCTCCCGACGGCAGATGGACGACCGACTGCGCAAAAATCACCGGCAATTGTCGATGTGTGTCCTGTGCAGCTCGCGTCGATGCTTTTGAACAATCCACCGGTTTCCGACGCAACCATCATTTCGTTGCTGTTCGTCGGTGAGCGTGAATCGGCAGTGCAGCGTTTTCTCCTCCGTTTCATTCAAGAAAAAGGGACAGAGGATCAGCTCACGAGCGCACGCAGTCTGCGCGCGACGCCGCGGAGTCCGCGCTGCTCGACTTCGGGCAGCATCTCCGCGACGAGCGCCTCCAACGCACGGCGTTCGCCCGCGCCATGCAGCGCCTCGGCGAGATACAACTGCTGCGAGATCACCAGGCCGCGCGCATCCCAGCCACTCACCAAACGCAACGCCTGACGGCGAAGATCGATCGCGCGACGCCAATCGCCAGTAGCCGCGGCGACGCGCGCTTCGATCGTAAGCAGATTGAGACGCGAGCTGTCCGAGTTGTCCTTCGCAGCGGCACTGCGCAGTTTCGCCAGCCGCCGCTCTGCACTCGCCTTGTCACCGCGGCGCGCATCGGTGCCCGCCAACACGCCCTCGGTGTTCAACGCCATTCGCGTGTCGCCAATCGCGTTGAACTGCGCGATCGCTTCCTGCGCATACTTCGCCGCGAGGTCGGGCCGGTCTTCGACGAGCTCCAGCCACGCCAATTCAGAAAGGTAATCGGCGGTGACTCGCGGTACGCCCGCGCGACGTCCTTTTTCAATCGCGGCGAGGAAACTTTTGCGCGCGAGATCGAAGTCTCCGCGTGTCAGCTCGAGGTACGCACGCGCTCCGTCGACGTACGCGCTGCCCACCTGACTCCCCACGCGATGCGCGAGTCCCTCCGCCTCGACGATGTACGCCTCGGCGTGTTCCAAATCGAGAGCCTCGATCGCCGGAACGACGGCGTTGGTGAGCGTGCCCATGAGCAGCCGGCGATTGCCGGACTCGCGCAACGCCGCAAGCGCCGGTTCGAGAGTCGCACGAGTCGCGGCGTCGTCATCGGCCCAGTTGAACAACGTAAGGCGCTGCGCGAGCACGTATCCCTCGGACCATCGATCGCCGATCGCACGCGCATCCGCGAGTGCGACATCGGACGCGCGAATGGCCTCGGCGATCTTGCGCTCCTTCGCCATCACGAGCGCGAGTTGCACTCGCGCCAGGATCTCGCCGCGTTTGTCTCCCGCCTGAATGGATCCGGCGAGCGCCGCCTCGAGCGCGCTGCGCGTCTCTTCCCTGCTCGCGACTCTCGTGAGAATTGGTCCGAGCGCTAATTGCGCGGCAGCGGTTTCGCGCGTGAGTCGCAGCGAGAGGTTGCGCGTCGCGATCGTTGTGAGCTCGCGCCGCGCTTCCTCGCGCCGGTCGAGACGGCCGATCGCTTCGGCGTGCACGCGAGCTGCGCGCTGTCCGAGGACGACGGC
>DASVNL010000310.1:0-7510 GCA_036383875.1 Thermoanaerobaculia bacterium | reverse complement strand
GACCGCATTCTGATTCTTGCCCCAACCGGCAGGGATGCGGAGCTGGCCTGCGCGGCGCTCCAAACGGCGGACCTGCACGCGAAAGTCACCGCGAACATCGAAGAGCTGTGCGCCGAGATCGAGCGCGGCGCAGGCGCCGCGATGATCACGGACGAAGCGCTCGATCGTCCCGCGATGGACCGGCTTCGCCAGATGCTGCGCGAGCAGCCGGCGTGGTCCGACTTCCCGCTGCTGATCTTCACGTCTCGACCGTCCTCCGAGGACGTCGTTCGCTCACTGGAACCCCTCGGAGCGCGCGCGAACATCACCATGATCGAGCGTCCGATCCGCGTGAAGACGATGGTCAGCGCGGCGCAGGCGGCGTTGCGTGCGCGGCGGCATCAGTACGAAATCCTCGACCTCGTCTCCGAGCTCGAGCGCCGCGTCGCGGAGCGCGACAACTTTCTGGCGATGCTCAGCCACGAGCTGCGTAATCCCCTCGCCGCGATCTCACTCGCCGTCGACACGCTCGGCGAAGAAGCGGACGGCGTGACGAACGAATACGCGATCCTCGTGCGCCAGACGCGTCACCTCGCGAAGCTCGTCGACGACCTGCTCGACATCGCGCGCGTGACGACGGGCAAGATCAGTCTGCATCGCGGCAACGTCGACCTCGCGGACATCGCCGAGCATTGCGTCGAGACGATGCGTGCGCGCGCTGATGCGCGTCGGGTGCAGCTCACCTTTCATCACACGCAGACCCCCGCCTTCGTCCTCGGCGACGGCGTTCGTCTCGAGCAGATCGTGAACAACCTTCTCTCGAACGCGATCAAGTACACGCCGCCCGGTGGCGTCGTGGAAGTGTTCGTCGAGACGGACGCGGGCGAAGTCGTGCTTCGCGTTCGCGAGAACGGCAAAGGCATTTCATCCGAGATGCTCACGCGCATCTTCGATCTCTTCATGCAGGGCGAGACGTCGATCGATCGCAGCGACGGCGGCATGGGCGTCGGGCTGACGCTCGTGAAGAAGCTCGTCGATCTGCATCGCGGCAGCGTGCACGCCTACAGCCGTGGGCGCGGCGACGGCAGCGAGTTCGTCGTGCGACTCCCGCTCGCGCTTGCGCAGCGACAGTCGCGCACGGATGAGGAAATGCCGCTGCTCACATATCGCGAAAGCGTGAAGCGTCGCATTCTCGTGATCGAAGACAACAGCGACATCCGCGATCTGTTGCGCCTCAAGCTGCGGCAGCTCGGACACTCCGTCGACGCGGCGGAAGACGGCGCGCGCGGCCTGCAGAAGCTCCTCACGACGCCGCCCGACGTCGCGCTCGTCGACATCGGACTGCCCGGCCTCGATGGCTACGAGATCGCGCGACAGGCGCGTGAGAAGCTCGGGTCGGAGATCTACCTCGTCGCGCTCACCGGCTACGGTCAGGCCGAGGACAAGAAGAAAGCGCTGGCGGCGGGCTTCGATGTCCACCTGACCAAGCCCGCCGATTTCGGCGATCTGCAACGAATTCTCGCGAGCGGCCCTGCGCCGTCGCGATGAGTCACGGAAATTGCAGTCACGAATTCCGGAGAAAGAAAAACGATGACCGCTCCGCCGGACCTCGCCCGTTGTGCGCATTGCGAATGCCTCTTTGCCGCCGCCGCAACCGACGAGATCTTCTTCCACGCCACGCGTGGCTGCCGCCGCGCGGCATCGTCGTCGGCTCCGGATGTGAAACGCCAGAGCGCGGCTCAACGGCGAAAGTGACTCACACTCGCAACGAGCCGCGGAATCCGCGCGCGGCGTAATACGAGTCCGCGCCGTTGTGGTACGTGAAGACCGTGTCATAGCGGCGATCGCAGAAGATGGCGCCGCCGAGTTTCCGGATGTCGCCCGGCGTGCTGACCCAGCTCGACGTTTTCAGGTCGAACTCGCCGAGTTTCTGCAACTCGCGATACTCATCTTCGGTCAGCAACTCGATGCCCATCGCCGAGGCCATGTTCACGGCGCTGTCTTTCGGCTTGTTCTCTTTGCGTGCGTTGAGCGCTTGCTGGTCATAGCAAATGCTGCGGCGGCCTTTGGGGCTTTCGGCGGCGCAGTCGTAAAAAATGAACTCGCCCGACTTTTTGTCGAAGCCGACGACGTCCGGTTCGCCACCGCTCTCCTCCATCGCCTGGAGGGCTTTCAGTTTCTTCGGACTGGCTTCAATCGCCGCCTGAACTTTCGCCCAGTCGAGTTGCTTGTGGCGCTTCATGTTTTTCTCGAAACGCGCCTTCAGCGTTTCGATGAGTTCGTTGTTTTGCTTTGCAGCCATGTTCATTCCTCGCCGCAAAAGCATAACCCGCGACTCAGCGCGTGAGCAGCAGCCAGTCGTTTCCCTGATCGGTCCGGCGAACGACGAGGCCGCGCTGCTTCTCGAGGTCTTCGAGCGCGCGAATGACGTCGGCGTGCGCGTAGTCGAGCGAATCGAGAACCGACTGCGTCAGGAGCTGCGTCGCATCTCGATCAGAGAACACGGCGAGCACCGCGGACTCGATGTCGCGCAGCCGCTTCGCACGCAACTCCGAATCGACGCGACCATCGACGAGCAGCGGCGGCGCAGACACGGGCTTCGGCTTCGACGGCTCCTTCGTCGCGCGTTCGAGCGCGCCGTCGAAGTACGCGTCGGACAGACCCGTCGCCCAGTAGACGATCCCTTCCGCGTTCGACTGCGTCGTCTCGACGTCGGTGGCGAAGCGGCGGCCGTCATCGGTCCGCTCGAACACCAGCCAGCCCTGCCATGTGTCGGACGGCCGGCTGCGTCCATAAACAAATGCGCGATACGTGACGCCGTCCGCGCCGGTGAAGGGCCGCTCGAATTCCTGTAGGAGTCGCTCCATGAAGCCTCCGGTTGGAGCAACCTCTGTCTCTCTTAGTGCTGATTTTGCAAAGGATTGGCCATCGCGATCCGCGTGGGCGTCACAGTTTCATCACCGCGGCGAAACTCCTTTTCGCAACTCCTTCATGCTCGCGTGGGATGATCCCCGCCGACGAATCAACGTTCACAAAAGGAGCTCCAAATGCGCAAGATCAGCAGCATTCTCGTCTGTACTCTTCTCGTCGCCACCGCGGCGTTCGCTCAGGAAACGAAGAAGCCTCTCAGCCCGCCCGCAAAAGCCGACGCGACCATCGGCGGCAAGCACGTCACCATCGACTACAGCGCGCCGTCGATGCGCTCCCGCAAGATCATGGGCGAGCTCGTCCCCTACGGCAAAGTGTGGCGCACCGGCGCGAACGCCGCGACGACGCTCAAGACGGACGGCGATCTGATGATCGGCAACGTTCACGTCCCGGCCGGCACGTACACGCTCTTCACGATCCCCGCTGAGAAAGAGTGGACGCTCATCATCAACAAGCAGACCGGCCAATCGGGCACGAGCTACGACGAGAAGCAGGACCTCGGCCGCGTGAAGATGGCCGTGAAGGCCGTGCCGAGCGCCGTCGAGACGTTCGCGATCAACCTCAAGCCCTCGGGCGCGAAGAACGGCACGCTGTCGCTGACGTGGGAGAACACCGAGGCGAGCGTCCCGGTGTCGGTGCACTGATGCGGCGGACCGCGGCGCTGATTTTCAGTGTTGCGTGCGCGGCTTCTCTTCTCGCTCAGGAAGAGAAGCCGCAGTCCACCGCGCCGATGTCGTTCGAGGAGTACGAGCCGAAGTCGACTCTCATCGTTCCGCAGCATCCCCGCACCAAAGCCAAGTTCCCCTTCATCGACGTCCACAATCACCAGCGCCGCGACCTGTCCGCGTCCGACGTCAAGACGCTCGTCTCCGATATGGACCGCATCAACCTTCGCGTGATGGTGAACCTCAGCGGCGGCAGCGGCGCGAATCTGCGTCAGGGACTGACGACGCTCGCCGGCGCGTATCCGAAACGATTCGTCGCCTTCGCAAACGTCGACTTCCGCAACATCGACGAGCCGAACTTCGGCGCGAACGCGGCGAAGCAACTCGAAGAAGACGTGAAGAACGGCGCCGTCGGACTGAAGGTCTTCAAGAACCTCGGCATGTTCCTCACCGACAAGTCGGGCAAGCGCGTGCGCACCGACGACGCGCGGCTCGATCCGATCTGGGACAAAGCCGGCCAGCTCGGCATCCCCGTGCTGATTCACACCGGCGAGCCGGTGGCGTTCTGGTCGCCCGTCGACAAGAACAACGAGCGCTGGCTCGAGCTCACGCAGTTTCCCGATCGCCGGCGCACCGATCCGAAGTTCGCGTCGTTCGAACAGACGATGGGCGAACAGTTCGCGATGTTCCGCAAGCATCCGAAGACGAAGTTCATCGCCGCGCACCTCGCATGGCTCGGCAACGACCTCGGACGTCTCGGCAAGCTCCTCGACGAACTGCCGAACGTCTACACCGAGATCGGCGCCGTGCTGCACGAGCTCGGACGCCAGCCGCGCAGCGCACGCGCGTTCCTCATCAAGTATCAGGACCGCGTGCTGATGGGCAAAGACATCTGGAACGCCGACGAGTACGCGACCTACTTCCGCGTCCTCGAAACCGACGACGAGTACTTCGACTACTACCGCAAGCGCCACGCGTTCTGGAAGATGTACGGCCTCGCGCTGCCGGACGACGTGCTGAAAAAGATCTACTACAAAAACGCGCTGAAGCTCATGCCGAGCATCGACGCGTCCGCATTTCCGCAGTAACGCTTAAAATGCGCCGCCATGCTGAAACGCGTGGCGGCCCTGTTACTCCTCGCCCTCTCTTTCACCACCACCCTCTCCGCACAAGTCGACGCCGAGCTCCTCGCCGGGATGAAAGCGCGCGCGATCGGACCGGCGACGATGAGCGGTCGCGTCGCGGCGATCGCGGCGGTCGAATCCAATCCCGACATCCTCTACGTCGGCGCAGCGACAGGCGGCGTGTGGAAGTCCGTGGACGGCGCGCTGAGCTTCACGCCGGTCTTCGACGATCAGCCTGTCGCCGCGATCGGCGCCGTCGCGATCTACCAGCGCAGTCCTGAAATCGTCTGGGTCGGCACGGGCGAAGGCAACGTGCGCAACTCGATGTCGGTCGGCAACGGCGTCTACAAGTCGATCGACGGTGGCGCCACCTGGCAACACCTCGGGCTCGAAAAGACCGAGCGCATTCATCGCATCGTCCTGCATCCGAACGATCCGAACATCGCGTGGGTCGCGGCGATGGGCCAGGCGTGGGGACAGAACGCCGATCGCGGCGTGTTCAAGACGACCGACGGCGGCAAGACCTGGACGAAGTCGCTGTTCGTCAATGACCGCACCGGCGCCGCGGACCTGATCGTCGATCCGACGAATCCGAACAAACTCTTCGCGGCGATGTGGGAGTACCGGCGCTGGCCGTGGTTCTTCAACTCGGGCGGTCCCGGCTCCGGTCTGTACGTCAGCTACGACGGCGGATCGCAGTGGAAGAAATTCACGGAAGAAGACGGGATGCCCGAGGGCAATCTCGGACGCATCGGCGTGGCGATTGCGCGGTCCAATCCGAGCATCGTCTACGCGCTCGTCGAAGCCGACAAGAGCGCGCTGCTGCGATCCGATAATGGCGGCCGCAAATGGACCGCGGTCAACACCGAGACCAACATCGCCAGCCGTCCGTTCTACTACGCCGACATTCGCGTCGATCCCGAAGATCCGAATCGCGTCTACAACGTCGCGTCACTGATCTCCGTGTCGACCGACGGTGGCAAGAGCTTCAGGACGCTCGTGCCGTTCGCGAAGATCCATCCCGACTATCACGAGATGTGGATCGATCCGAACGACGCGACGCACATCTATTCGGGCAATGACGGCGGCGTCGGCGAGAGCAAGGATCGCGGACAGAGCTGGCGTTTCGTTGCGACGCTCCCACTCGGCCAGTACTACCACGTCGCCGTCGACAACGAAGTTCCGTACAACGTCTACGGCGGCATGCAGGACAACGGCTCGTGGAAAGGTCCGAACACGACCTGGGAAACCGCGGGCATTCGCAACTGGGACTGGCAGGAAGTCGGCTTCGGCGACGGCTTCGGCACTTTGCCGATTCAGAGCGATCCGATGATCGGCTACGCGATGAGCCAGGAAGGCTACATCGTGCGCTGGAACCTGCGCACCGGCGAGCGCAAAGACATTCGCCCGTCGCCGCCCGTCGATCAACCGGATCTGAGATTCAACTGGAACGCCGCGATCGCGGCCGATCCGTTCAACGGCGACGGCCTCTATTTCGGCAGCCAGTACGTGCACAAATCGACGGATCGCGGCGAGACGTGGACGACGATCAGCCCCGACCTCACCAGCAATCGCAAAGAGTGGCAGAACCAGTCGAAGAGCGGCGGCCTGACGTACGACGTCACCGGCGCTGAGAACTTCACGACCCTCATCGCGCTCGCACCGAGTCCGCTCGATCGCAACGTCGTGTGGGCCGGCAGCGACGATGGCCGCGTGCACGTGACGAAGGATGGCGGCGCGACGTGGACGAGCGTTGAAGCGAACATCAAGGGCGTGCCCACGAACACGTGGGTCCCGGAGATCAAAGCCTCGCGTCACGACGCCGGCACCGCGTTCATCGTGCTCGACGATCACCGCCGTTCGAATTGGACCCCATACGTCTATCGCACGACGGACTACGGCAAGACGTGGACGTCGCTCGTGACGAAGGACATCCAGGGCTACGCGCACGCAATCGAACAGGATCCGGTCGATCCCGACCTGTTGTTCCTCGGCACGGAGTTCGGTCTGTTCGTCAGCAACGACGCGGGCAAGAACTGGATGAAGTGGAAGCACAACTTCCCGACCGTGTCCGTCATGGGCATCGCTGTGCATCCGCGCGATCACGATCTCGTCGTCGCAACGCACGGCCGCGCCGCGTACGTCATCGACGACATCCGCCCGCTGCGCACGATCTCGAAGGAGACGCTGGCCAAGCCGCTGCATCTCTTCGAAGTCCCGAACGCGCAGGCCTACGTCACGCGTCAGAAGGAAGGCAGCCGCTTCCTCGGCGACGCCGAATTCCGCGGCGAGAACGAGCCGTACGGCGCGCTTCTCACCTACTCGCTGAACTTCCCGAACCTCCCGCACCCAGTCGAAGAGAAGGAACGCGCGCGCAAAGCGAAAGAGCGCGAGGCCGCGCAGAAGCTCCTCGTGACGGAGGCCGGCGCGCCGCCTGACGTGCCGAAAGAGCCCGAGGCATCGTCGAAGGAACCGAAGAAGGACGAAGCGAAGAAAGACGAGCCGAAGAAAGACGACAAGGCGAAGGAAGTCGACATCGAAGTCGCGGACGCGAGCGGCAAAGTGATCCGCAAGTTCAAAGGTCCCGCGATCCTCGGCGTCAATCGCACGTCGTGGGATCTCACGCGCGATCCGTTCAAGCGTCCGATCGTGCCGGGACAGGAGCCCGAGCGCGGCGGCGGTCCCGAAATCCCGCCCGGCGACTACACGATCACGATCAAGTTCCGCGGTCAGGAAGCGAAGCAGTCCGTGCGCGTTCTCCCCGATCCGCGTGACACGTTCACGCCCGCACAGCGTCAGGCGAAGTACGACGCC
>DASVNL010000309.1:0-16213 GCA_036383875.1 Thermoanaerobaculia bacterium | reverse complement strand
GCATGGCCGCCCGTTTGCTTGGGCCCCGTGTGGTACAACTAACGGTGAATAACAAATCCATGCGTAAACTCCTGATTCTTCTCACGGTTCTGGTGGTGGCTCTTCCGGCGGCGGCGCAGTGGCGGCGGGCGGGGTTGTTCGGGGCGGATGTGCGCGCGTTGATCGCCGATCCACGCGACCCGGACACGTTGTACCTCGGCACGTCCAGCGGCGAGGTCTATGTCTCGCGCGACGCCGCGAAGTCGTGGACGTTGCCGCGCAACGGCATCCCGTTCCCCGGCTACATCGTCGACTCGCTCGTCCTCGACCGCGAAGGGCGGCTCTGGGCGGCGTCGTGGGGACTGTGGGGCGGCGGAGTGATCGCGGTTTCCTCCGACTCGGGACGCACGTGGTCGCGTCGCGATGCGGGACTCGAAGACTTTTCAGTGCGCGCGATCGCAGTCGATCCGCAAGACGCGAACTTCGTCGTCGTCGGCGGACTCACCGGCGTGCATCGCAGCCGCGATGGCGGCAAGTCGTGGGAAAAGATTTCCGATCAGGTCAACGTCGAATCGCTCGCCATCGATCCGCGCACGAACGACCGCATCTTCGTCGGCACGTGGCGCCAGGGCTGGCGCACCGACGACGGCGGGAAGTCGTGGAAGCACATCGCCGAAGGCATGGTCCTCGACACCGACATGTTCGAGATCCACATCGATCCGCAGCAGCCGGACAGTGTGTGGGTCGCGACGTGCGGCTGGGTCTACAACTCGAAAAACACGGGCGACAACTGGACGCGCTATCGCGACGGATTCAACAACCGCCGCATTCACGACGTCGAAGTCGATCCGTGCGATCGCAACACGGTTTACGCGGGCTCGGTCGCGGGTCTCTATCGCACCGAGGACAACGGCAAGTCGTGGTACGTCGTGTCGGATGAAGGACTCGTGATCAACTCCGTCGTCCTTCACGCCGCGCGACCGAATCGCATCATCCTCGGCATCGAAGGCGACGGCGTCTACGTCTCGACCGATCGCGGCGCGACGTTCACGCGCAGCTCGGACGGTCTGCACAACCTGCGCATCACCACGATCGCGCCCGATCCGTTCGAGAAGAATCGTGTGTACGCGGCCGTCGGATTCGGCGGCGCGGCGTCGGGCATCTATCGCTCCGATGACGCGGGCAAGACGTGGGAGCGCGCGAGCCGTACGCCGCTGCCCGAGGTGTTGTCGCTCGTGATCGCATCCGAGGCGGATGCGGAAGTGAAGTTCATCGCGGGCACGGAGAAGGGACTCTTCTACAGCGTCGACGGTCATGAGTGGGCGCAGGCCGAACCGTCGAGCTTCCCGATTCGCGCGCAGAAAATCGTGCGCTTCAACCGCACGCGCGCCTTCGCCGCGACCGTCGAAGGCGTCTTCACGACGCGCGACGGCGGCCGCAACTGGTATCGCCTCGCATCCGCGAAGAATCGCGCGGTCGACATCGCGATCGGCGCGCTCGACGGGAAGAAGGCGCTGTTCGCGCTGACCGTCGCCGGACTGGAAGTGTTCGACGGCGAGCGTTGGATCGGCATCGCGGGCGCGCCGCCGAAAGGTCGCACGATCGCGACCCGCACGGTCAACGGAGTCGAGACGATCTTCGTCGCCGGTGCCGAAGGCGTGCGAGCGGGAACGATCAACGGGGCGGGCGAGTGGGTCGTCGCCGAGGCGCCGGACGCGACGCTCGCGTCGGTCTACGGCGGCAGCCGCACGAGCGGACAGATGATGTTCCTCACGTCGCGCTCGCAGCGCGAGATTCTCGTCGGCGAGCCGGCGGATCCGAACTGGAGCGAGCTGACGCTGCCCGGCGGCAACACCGAGGTCACGTCGATCGTGCCGGATCCCTTCATCACCGATCGCTACTACGTCGGCACGCTCGGCGAAGGCGTGATCGTGTACGAAGGAAAGACGCGACGTCGCGCGTTGCAACAACGCGCGGTCAATGCGGACGCGGTTCCGGCGGGCGGAAACTAGCGCGGGTCGTAGTAGCGCACGGCCAGAACGCCGACGCCCTTCTTCCCCTGCTCCGACTTCGGATCGTCCTGCACGACGACCATGAGGTTCGGCAGCTCGTTGTCGTAAATCAGAATCGACGACGAGGCTTTGCGCGGCGTGCCGAGCGTCTTCGCGAGATGCTCGCGTTCTTCATTGAACGCGAGCCTCGCTTTCGGCAGCAGCACGAAGAGCTCGAAGCGCACGGAGTGCAGTCGCTCGTTCTTGAACTCGAGGGTGATGGCTTTGTCGCCGGAGTAATCGACGACGAGCTCGTTCGCGTCTTTGCCTGGCTTCGGATTCCACGCGCGCATCACCTCGAGGGTCTGCGCGCGCGTCATGCCGATCGACAGACGAAACGACTCGAGCCGCATCCAGGTGGTTTGCTGGTTCGAGGGGAACGCGGTGAGGAGCAGCGCGAGCAGTAATCCGGGCATTAGTGGATGTAAGGCGCGTCGACCTGTTCGAGATTCCGGCGCGATTGAATGATTGACGCGGCCAGCATCGCGCGGCGTCCGATCTCTTCCCACTGTTCGTCGCGCACGAGGTCCGGGACGGCCAGCGACGGTCCGAGGTTCACGGCGACGCAACCCGAGTCGAGGTACGTGTCGATCATGTCGAGCGGCACCGGTCCGCCGGCGAGCATCGGCACGTCGCGAATCGGGCCGCGAATCGTGCGGATGTAGTCGGGACCGCCGAGGTAGTGCGCGGGATAGACCTTCACGATGTCGCAGCCCGCTTCCCACGCGCGGATGATTTCCGTCGGAGTCGCCGCGCCTGCGATGCAGAGCATGTCGTGCTCGTTCGCGTACTCGATGACGCTGTTGTCCGTGTGCGGCGAGACGATGATCTCCGCGCCGGCGCGACGTGCGATCGCGGCGTCGTTCGTCGAGCGAACGGTTCCCGCGGCAATGGTGATCGCGGAGCCGTGACGTTTCGCCAGCGTCGCCATGAGGTCGATCGCGTCGGGCGTAGTCATCGTCACTTCGATCAGGCGGATTCCATTGCGCGCATAGGCCTCGGCCACAGCTTCCGCTGCAATCGCGCTGTTTTCGCGCACGACTCCGATGATCTGTTCCGAATGCACTCGCGCCAGGAGGTCTTTACGTGACATGCGCGTAGTTTAACGCCGTCAATGCAGCGCTGTAATCAACGTCCCGAACGCGGGCTCGTGTCGTAATCCGTCGAGTCGCGGATCGACATTGAGGAACACCATCCACGACGAACGCTCTTCGGCTGCAGCGCGCAGGTGATGCAATGCCTTCTGCGTATCGCCGAGACCCGCGTGCACTACCGCGACGTCGTATTGAGAGATGTAGCGTTTTTCCTGTTGCGCCTCGAACTCCGCGAGCAACTGCAGCGCCTGTGCGCGCTCGCCGGCGATTGCATGCGTGTGCGCGAGCATCGCGATGAGAATCGGCAGGCGCTCGACTTCGAGTGCGCGCTGGAACGTGTCGATTGCTTCGCTGTAGCGGCGCTGCTGGCCGAGGGCCATGCCGAGCCAGCCGTGCGCGGGGATGAAATTCTCGTCGAGCTCCAACGCCTTGCGGAATCGGCGAATCCCCGACTCGTAATCGCGCGCGAAGTAGAACGGCCAGCCCGCGTGCACCGCGATGATCAGCGACAGCGGATCGAGATCCGCGGCCTTGTTGACCTGCTCGATCGCCTCGCTGAATCGCCCGCGCGCACAGAGCAGCATCGCGTAGCCATCGTGCGCGGTCGCGTAGTTCGGATTGAGCTCGGTCGCGCGGCGATACGCTTCTTCCGATCCTTCCCAATCCCACTCGTACCACCAGCGCACGGCCGCGAGTGATGCCCAGCCTTCCGCGAGCGAGTCGTCGATTTGCGTTGCTTGCAGCGCGGCCGCTTTCGCTTTCGGCATCGTCTCCGGCGGCGGCAGCGGAACGTTCGTCGCCATCGTCACGAACGTGTCGGCGAGTCCGGCGTACGCGCTCGCGAAGGAAGGATCGGTTTCGATGGCCTCGCGAAAATACTGAATGCTCTTGCGCAGGCTTTCGCTCGTGCGTTTGTTCCAGTGATAGCGGCCCTTGAGATAGAGCTGATACGCCTCGCTGTTCTCCGTCGGACCCTTTTTCAGCTTCTTCTTTTCCGCGCCCGTGAGCTTGAGCCGCAGCTTGTCCGAAATCTCCCGCGACATCTCCTCGGGGAGTCGCATGATGTCCGCGAGCTGCTTGTTGTACGACTCGCCCCAAAGCTGCGAGCCGTCGAGCGCGTCGACGAGCTCCACGTTGATTTGCAATCGCTCGCCGACATGCTTCACGACGCCGGTGAGCACCGCGCGCACGCGCAGTTCGCGACCGATCGCGAGCGGATCGAAGTCGCGGTTCTTGTAGCGGAACACCGTGCTCCGCGCCATCACCTTTAGCTTTGGCAGTTGCGAGAGCTTGTTGATGATTCCTTCGGTGATGCCGTCCGTGAGGTATTCGCTCTCCGGATCCGTCGACGTGTTCGTGAGCGGTAAGACGGCGATCGAATCGATGGTCTTCGACGTGCGACGCCGCGTGATCTTGCGAATCAGATCGTTGCCCACTGACGCGCTGCTGCCGATCGCGCGCAGCGTGAGCGAGAGATCGCGCGCGGACTGGAAGCGCATCGACGGCGTCTTCTCGACGCAGCCTTCGATGATGCGCTGGAACTCGGGCGGCACGGACATGCTCAGCGCGTCGCGCGGTAGTTCGTCTTTGAGAATCGCGGCGATCGTGGCCGCGCCGGAGTCGCGATGGAATGGCTTCCGCGCGGTGACCATCTCGAAGAGCATGCAGCCGAGGGAGAAGATGTCCGCGGTCGGATCGACGGCTTCGCCGCGGAGTTGTTCGGGCGACATGTAGCCGAGCGTGCCGATCACCGTGCCGGGATCGGTCTGGAACCAGCGCGTCGTCGGGATGTTCGCCTCGTCGCGCTGCGTGAGAATCGGATCGGTCTGCGCGAGTCCGAAGTCGAGGATCTTCACGCGGCCGTCGGCGGTGAGGAAGATGTTCTCGGGCTTGAGGTCGCGATGCACGATCGACTTCGCGTGCGCCGCCGCGAGACCTTCCGCGATTTCTGCACCGACTTCCACGGCGCGACGCCAGTTCAGCGCCATGTCGCGCATGTGATCGCGCAGCGTCTTCCCTTCGAGTAGTTCGGTGACGACGTAGAAGTTCCCGCTCTCGCGTCCGACGTCATGCACCGCGACGATGTTCGGATGCGACAACGCCGCAATCGCGCGCGCCTCGCGTTCGAGTCGCGCGGTCGCCTCGGCATCCGTCCACGATTCCTTCGCGAGGATCTTGATCGCGATGTCGCGTCCGAGTCGCGGATCGCGCCCGCGATACACCTGCCCCATCCCGCCCTCGCCGAGGAGCGAGACGACTTCGTAGTGACCGACCCTCGAACCGGGGGGAAGCATGGGTTCGTGCATTGTAGGTGGGTTAACATCTCCCTACGCATGGTCCTGATCAACAAAGCGATCAACGAGGTCACGGTCAAGCTCGTGTACTACGGGCCCGGCCTGTGCGGAAAGACCACCAATCTCGAGAAGATCTACGCGAATCCGAAGCTCGAGCACAAAGGGAAGATGATCTCGATGTCGACGGAGACGGATCGCACCCTCTTCTTCGACTTCATGCCGATGGAGCTCGGAACGATCGCGGGGCAGAAGGTCCGCGTGCAGCTCTACACCGTGCCCGGCCAGGTCTTCTACGACGCGACGCGCAAGCTCGTGTTGCGCGGCGCGGACGGGGTCGTTTTCGTCGCGGATTCGCAGGCGTCGATGAAGGAGTCCAACCTCGACAGCCTCACGAATCTGCGCACGAACCTGCGCATCAATCGCATCGATCCGAACAAAGTCGCGATCGTCTATCAGTTCAACAAGCGCGATCTCCCGAACGTCTCGTCGGTCGAGGAGATGAGCGCGTACATGAACGTTGGCGACGCGCCGGTCGTCGAGGCGTCGGCGATCACGGGTCACGGCGTCACCGCGACGTTGCGCGCGGCAGTCGCACGCATCCTCGATAACCTCAAGAACAACGTCGACACGGTGCTGCACGAAGAGCCGCCGCTGTCCGCGCCCGACATGTCGCAGCGTTCCGGCGTTGCGACGCACTCGGCAGGAACGCCGAAGCTCTCGATGCGCGGGGACGTGCCCGTGCCGCCACGCCCACCCGCGCCTGCGCCAGCTCCACCACCACCCGCGCCGCTCGACAATCCGTTCGACACGGACGACATCGCGGTCGCGGTCGAGACGGAAGAAGATCCGTTCGCGCACGTCGCCGTCGCCGAGCCCGACTTCGCCGAAGTCGAGGTTGACGATCCGTTCGCCGCCGAAGTAGCGGTCGTCCACGACGAGCAGGGCGATCTCGAAGAGCTCGTCGCGAATGCGCGCGCTCTCGTCGCGTCGCTGGAGGTTGCGTTGGAGCGCGCACGCGAGAACGAGCGCAAACTGACCGCGCGGCTTCAGTAGCCGTGTCATCCCGTGCGTGAGCACGGGATCCCGCGCTGAAGCGCGGGATGACACATGGGGCCGAGGCGGGATCCCCTGCCGCAAGGTAGACTCCGCGCCAATGGCCTGGTACCAGGAGTGGTTCGGCGAGGAGTATCTCGAGCTCTACTCGCATCGTGATGAAACCGAGGCGCGGCACCAGGTCTCGTTCTTCCAGCAGCAGTGCGGGGCGCTCGATGGTCCCGTCCTCGATCTCGCATGCGGGATGGGGCGGCACATGCAGGAGCTGCAAGCCCTCGGATATCGCGCCGTCGGCTGCGACCTCTCCTTCACGCTGCTGCGCACCGGTATCCGTGAATACGGTCCGATGCCCGTCGCGCGCGCGGACATGCGACACCTCCCGTTCTGCGACGGCTCGTTCGCGGGTCTCGTGAATTTCTTCACGTCATTCGGATACTTCGCCGAGGAGGACGACAACCTGCAGGTCGTGCGCGAGATGTCGCGCGTGCTGGACAGCGGCGCGATGTTCCTCTTCGACTACCTCAACGTCCACCGCGAGCTCGACAACCTCGTGCATCGCGAGGAGCGCGACACGCCGAACGGGCCGGTCAAAATCGAGCGTTGGTTCGACAGATCTGACCACTCGTTCAACAAACGGATAACGATTCGTGAAAAGCGTTACCTGGAGCGAGTGCGGGGATACGATCTCGATGAGATCTCAGCGATGTTTGCGTCATGCAATCTGTCCATTCGTTCGGCATTCGGGAACTTCGACGGCTCGACGTTCGATCATTCATCTCCGCGCCTGATTCTGGTGGGGAGCCGGATGCGATGAGGATCCCGCTCGCGCAATACCCGGGGATGAACCGTCTCGTCCTCGACTGGCTCGGCGGCGACGAGCGCTTTCTCGCGCGGACGCCGCAACCGCCGCGCGCAGCGAAGTCGCCGAAGTCCGACGCGCTCGTGAACGCGCTCGATGCGAGTAATCGGCACTTCGGCATTTTCGCGAGCGACGCGCTGCGTGCCTGGGCGCGCGGCGAGACGCTGACCATCGTCGCGGGGCAGCAGGTCGGCTTCGCAGGTGGTCCGTTGTACACGCTCGCGAAGATCGCGACGCTGCTGCGCTTCAAGCGCGACATGGAGAAGAACGGCATTCCGGTGACGGCGTTCTTCTGGCTCGCGACGGAAGATCACGACTTCGATGAAGTCGCGACGCTCAACGTCCCGGTGTCGACGATCGCGTCGCACAAAGACGTGAACCGGCAGCTGGACCTTTTGTGTATGCGCGCGGTCCGCGGCGCGGATTCACGCGCGACCGTCGGATCGCTTCCTGTCCCCGAGGGGCTGATTACGCAGCTCGTTGCGCTCTATGACATCGACCGTCCGCAGTGGCTTCGCGAAGGCATCACCTTTCGCGATTCCTTCGCGGAGCTCATCGCGAGCGTGTTCGGCAACGAGCTGATTCTCATCGACGCGCTCCTCCCCGAACTGCGCCGCGAAGGCGCGCCACTCTTCGACAAAATTCTCGCGAACGAAGACGCGATCCAACACGCGCTCGCCGAGCGTGGCGCGAAAATCAAAGCGGCCGGCTACAACGAACAAGTCATCCCGAACGAGGAAGGCAAATACACGCTCCTCTACGAGATCGACGCAAACGGAAACCGCCAATCGCCAACGGCCAACCGCCAACCGGAAAAAACATCGACCACGGCGCTCACGCGGCCGCTGCTTCAGGACGCCGTCATCCAGCCCGACATCTTCGTCGGCGGTCCCGCGGAAGTCGCGTACTACGCGCAGCTCCGCCCGATTCACGAGCTCCTCGGCATCACCGCCCCGCGCGTCGCACTGCGCGGTCACGTGCTCATTGCGCCGAAGCGAGTCGCGCGTGCAATCGCGCGCTTCGAGCTCGATCCCGCCGACGTCTTTCAATCCGCCGATGCGTTGCTCGCGGAGAAAGAGCCGGAGGGCGTCGCGAAGATTCGCGCGATCGCGGAGCAGGGACGGCGCGAGTTGATCGCGCGCGTCGAGGAGATCGCCGAGCTCGCGTTGCCGGCCGATCATTCGCTGTCGGGCAAGATCACGCGGTCGATCGGACATCTCGAATATCACTTCGACAAACTGAGCGAGCGCGCGATCAAAGGTCTCGTGCGCAAAGACAAAGAACGCTGGCTCGCCGTGCGCGAGCTCGTGGCGACGCTCTACCCGGATCGCCACGTGCAGGATCGCGTCGTGAGCTGGTTCGCGTACTGGTGCCAGCACCAAACGCATCTGATCGAGCGCGTGTTGGAAGAGGTAGAGGTGGATTCGGATCACTTCCGGGTCGTGGAGATTTGATGAGCGAAGCCGTCGATTTGATTTTCTTCGGCGCGCATCCGGACGACGTCGAGTTGTCCGTGGGCGCGACGGTGGCGAAGTCGGTGAAGGACGGGCTGCGCGCCGGCATCGTCGATCTCACACGCGGCGAGATGGGCACGCGCGGCACGCCGCAAGTCCGCAAGCGTGAAGCGCAGAACGCCGCGAAAGTCCTCGGCGCCTCGTTCCGCACGCAGCTCGACTTCCAGGACGGCAACCTGCAAACCGGCCGCGATCAGGAACTGCAGATCATCGAGCTGCTGCGCCGCTATCGCCCGAAGCTCGTCATTGCGCCGTGGCCCGACGATCGCCATCCCGATCACACGCGCACCGGCCAGATCGTCACCGACGCGTCGTTCTACGCCGGACTGCGCGCGCTCGACACCGGACTCGCCGCGCATCGCCCGCAGACGGTGCTGTACTACTTGCAGAACTACATGATCCCGCCGTCGTTCGTCGTCGACGTCACGCGGACGTGGAAGACCAAGATGAAATCGGTAGCCGCGTACAAGTCGCAGTTCCACGATCCGAAGTCGAAAGAACCGCAGACGTTCATCTCCGATCCGAAGTTTCTCGACATGATCGAAGCCCGCGGCCGCCACTTCGGCGCCCTCATCGGCGTCGAGTACGGCGAGGCCTTCGTGACGAAACAGCCGCCGAAACTCGATGACATGATTTCCGCGTATTCGGGGAGAGAGGTATGACGCATCAGTTGGCGGTTGGCGGTTGGCGGTTGGCGGGAGGCCGCCGCCCATCCACGAATCGCATGCTCTGGTCTTTCGTTCTCCTGCCAACCGCCAACCGACAACCGACAACCGCAACACCATGAGAATCGGGATCACCTGCTATCCGACTTTCGGCGGCTCCGGCGTTGTCGCGACGGAGCTCGGACTCGCGCTTGCGAAGCGTGGCGATGACGTGCATTTCATCAGCTACGCGATGCCGTCGCGGCTGAACATCCTTCACGAGCGCGTGCATTTTCACGAGGTGAACGTCACGCCGTATCCGCTGTTTGATCCGTATCCGCCGTACACGCTCGCACTGGCGACGAAGATGGCGGAGGTCGCGGCGTACGAGAAGCTCGACGTCCTGCACGTGCACTACGCGATTCCGCACGCGATCAGCGCGTATCTCGCGAAGCAGATTCTGCGCGGCCGCATTCGCGTCATCACGACGCTGCACGGCACGGACATCACGCTCGTCGGTCGCGATGAGAGTTACCTGCCGATCACGAAGTTCGGCATCGAAGTGTCGGACGTCGTCACTGCGGTTTCGAGCTGGCTCAAGGAAGAAACGACGCGCAATTTCTCGACGGACAAAGAGATCGAAGTGATCCCGAACTTCGTCGATCCGGCGCGCTTCCACCGCTCGCCGAGCGCGTTCTGCGACATCTACGGATCGCGCGGCGAGAAGCTTGTTTGCCACGTGTCGAACTTCCGACCCGTGAAGCGTGTGATGGACGTCGTCGAGACGTTCGAGAAGATCGCGGCGAAAGTGCCGAGCCGTCTGATCATGATCGGCGACGGTCCGGAGCGCTCGCGCGTCGAAGCGTACGCCCGCGCGCATCACCTCCGCGATCGCGTCACGTTCCTCGGCAACGTCCCCAATCTCGAAGAAGTCCTCGGCGGCTGCGATCTGTTTCTGCTGCCGTCCGAGTCGGAGTCATTCGGCATGGCCGCGCTCGAGGCGATGGCCGCGGAGATGCCGGTCATCGCGACGAACAGCGGCGGCTTGCCGGAAGTCGTGACGGACGGCGAGACGGGTTACCTGCTCCCCGTCGGCGACGTCGACGGCATGGCCGAACGCGGCATCGAGATCCTCAGCGACGACGAACTGCGTCGCAAGATGGGCAAGCGCGCACGCGAGCTCGCAGTCGATCGCTTCGACGAACAGAAAGTGCTGCCGATGTACCGGATGCTCTACGAACGCGCGATGGAAATCGATCAGGGCTCGGCTCTCAATCCGCCGACTGCGCCTGTGTTGCCGTAAATCTCGCTGTAGCGCGCGTACGAGTTCATCACTTTGCGTACGTAGTGCTTCGTCTCGTCGAAGTTGATCGCGGCGAGGAAGTAGTCGTCGCCGGGCGCGGATTGCATGCGCGCCCACAACGCGACCTGCTTCGGCCCGGCGTTGTACGCGCCCGCGACGCGATAGCGATTTCCTTCGAATTGCGTGGCGAGCTCGCTGATGTACTTCGCGCCGAGTTGGATGATCACGCGCGGGTCGTAGAGATCTTCCGGCGAGACGTCGACGAGTCCGACGTCGCGCCCGATGTCGCGTGCGGTCGTGATGATGAACTGCAGCAGCCCGCGCGCGGCGGCTTGCGACTTCGCGCGCGGATTGAAGCGCGATTCCTCGCGCATGATCGACAACACGAGCGTCGCGTCCGCGTCGTACTTTTTCGCATCCTCGGCGATCGCCCCGTAGAAGTACCGCGGATACAACAGACGTCGCACGAGCTCGGGCAGAAGGTCGGGATGAAAGTCCGACGGAACCGCTTTCATCATCACTTCGATCGCGTAGATCGAGTCGCGTGAGGCGGCGCCGAGGTTCAGTTCGTAGGAGCGGGCGAGGGCGTTGCGGGCGGGTCGGAGCGGCCACTTCTTCTCGATCGCCGGAACCGCCTCGTCGTACAGACCCATCGCCATCAGGAGCTCCGACGAATCGTTCGTGTCGATCTTCGGAAACGCGGGCAACTCCGGCGCCTTCAGTTCGAGCACGGTCTTGTAGACCGGCAGCTCGCGATAGATCGACGCGAGGACTTTCAACTGCGCGTCGCGGTCCTTCGATGACAGAAGGATGCGATCGGTTTGCAGGCTCTTCGCGAGGTCGAACTTCTTCGCGGCGACGAGCGTCTTCACCTGCGCCTCGCGCACCGCGAGCTCGCGTGTGAGCTTCGGCGCCATCGCTGGTGCGTCGAGCCGGGTGCGGGCGAAGTACGCAAAGTGCGTGGGCACTTTTGCGCGCAGCACTTCGAGATACGAACGAAACGACGCCGCCGGATCGCGCTGCTCGGTCGCACGGGCGCGCCAGTATGCGAACTCCGCTTTGTCGTAGTCGTCGAGGAGCGCGCGCGGTACTGAGTCGAGTGTCGTGATGCAGGCGCCGGTGTTGTTCGCGGCGAGCATCGCGACCGCGTACGCGAGCGAGCCTTCGAGCACCGCTCGTTCGTTCGGTGCCATCTTGCGCAGTTGCGCGAGATCGGACGCGGCTTCGTTGAAGCGACGCGCTTTGAGTCGCGTCCGCAGACGTTGTGTGAGCGCGGCGAGCGTCGCCGGGAACTTTCCCTTCACCGCCACCGCCCGCGTCATCAACTCCTCAGCCGTCTTGTCGTCGCCGCGCAACTGCGCGGATCGCGCAGCGTGCCAGTAGAACTGACACTGTTCTGCCGGGACTTTCGTCAGGGACGCGCCGCGCAGATACGCGGCCTGCGCTTCGGCGTATTTCTCGCCGCCGAAGTAGGCGCGGCCGATGGAGAACTGAAGAGAGTCGGAGTACTTCTGATTGAGAGCGGACTGCAGCAGCGCGATCGCGCGGTCGTAATGCCGGTGACGCTGGAACGTCTCGCCGAACATCGCGAGTTGCTCGACGCTCAGACGTTTCAGAAATTCGGGACGATCGAGTGCGCGCGTCACGCGATCGCTCGCGTCGTCCGTCGTGCCGCCTTTGAGCAGTTCGAGGCCGCGCGTGAATGCGGCGTCGGGTTGTGATTCGACGGTTGCCTCGACGATGCGCGCGCTCATCTCGCGACGCCGGTCCGTCGACGCGGACGGCGCGATCTTCGCCGCAAACTCGGTGAGCGCTTTCGCGTCGCCGCGCTCGGCGAGAGACTCGAGCTCTTCGTCGATCGCCTCGTCGCGATACATCGACTGCGGATACTCGTCGATGAGCGTCACGCGCCAGCGACTCGCGTCTGCCCCTTCCGCGATCGTCGAGCGGTGATAGAGCGCGCGATCGCGAAACGGATGTCCCTTCGCGAGAAACGGCTCGAGTTTCTGCGCCGCCTCCGCGGCGTCGTCGTCTTCGACGAGCGCACGCGCGTGCAAATACGCGAGCGAGTATTTCTTGTAGAGATCGGGATGCTGCTGTTCGATCTGCGCGAGCAGCGCTGCGAGCGGTTCAGCGTCGAGCTCGCGAAACGTCGCGGACCATTGTTCGACCGGCGGGATGCTCTGCGGTGTCCCTGGTTTCGAATCGCTTGCGGCGGGGCGGAAGACGCGATGACGCTGCACGCGCTGGCGGTACGCGATCGCGGCGAAGATCGCGATCGCGACGACGAAGGCGGTGGTGAGTGCGAGATAGAGGCGTTTTTTGCGGGTCATCGAAAATCGTCTGGGGCGAGCGTTCCCGAAAGGATCGCCTGTGGAGCTCGCCTCAAGATTTCGTACCGCGCAAGCGCATAGTTGACGATGGCGTCGACGAGGATTCGCCGGCCATCGGTTGACAGAAGAATCAGGATCTTCTCGCGCACTTCACGAATCTCGACGATGTCTTCCCAGCGCATCCACTCTCCACGTTTGCCAAAGAGCCTGAAGAGCCGGTTTTCATACTTCACGCCTATCTCGCTGAAATAGATGTGATCGCCGTACTGCAACACGGCGGCCGCGAGCGTGCCGAGGAAGAGAAGAACCAGGCCGATCATCGGCAAGGCCTCGTAGTCGGTCGGATGTTCGGACAGATACATGAAAAAGATCGCCGCCGACCCGAACACCGCCGCACACGACACGAGCCGCGGAACCGGAGGGCGCTCAAACACCAGAAGAGTCTGCTCGTTCATGAATCGCTCTCAGTGATAACACGAGGGTTTTTCGGTTTGATGTCACAAGTGGTTGGCGGTTGGCAGTTGGCGGTTATGGAGTCCGCCCACAGGCGACGGCCAGTCGATCGCGACGGCCGGAACCGCCAACCGCCAACTGCCAACCGCCAACCGCGGTTACAATCCCGCCCCTTATGCGTTGGAGCCGTTACTTCATCAACACCCTTCGAGAAGTTCCCGCCGATGCGGAGGTCATCAGCCACAAACTGATGATGCGCGCCGGCATGATCCGGAAAGTTGCCGCCGGGATTTACACCTACCTGCCGCTTGGTCTGCGCTCGATCCACAAACTCGAGAACATCGTTCGCGAGGAGATGGAGCGCGCGGGCTCGACCGAACTGGCGATGCCGGCGGTGCAGCCGGCCGAGCTTTGGCAGGAGTCCGGACGCTGGCAGAAGTACGGGAAGGAACTGCTGCGGATCAAGGACCGCCACGACCGCGAGTTCTGCTTCGGCCCGACGCACGAGGAAGTGATCACGGACATCGTTCGCGACGCGGTGAACTCGTACCGCCAGCTTCCGGTCAACCTCTATCAGATCCAGACGAAGTTCCGCGACGAAGTCCGTCCCCGCTTCGGCCTGATGCGCGGCCGCGAGTTCATCATGAAGGACGCGTACTCGTTCCACACGACCCCCGAGTCGCTCGACGAGACGTACCAGGCGATGCGCGAGGCCTACACGCGAGTCTTTCATCGTTGTGCGTTAGACCACGTACCGGTCGAAGCCGATACCGGCAACATCGGCGGATCGGCGTCGCACGAGTTCATGGTCCTCGCCCAGTCGGGTGAAGACGCGGTCGTGAGCTGCCCGAATTGCCGCTACGGCGCGAACGTCGAGAAGGCGACGTCGAAGTTTTTCGACGACGAGATCGAGCCCGCGCCGTCCGACGCGATCGCCGAGCTGCACACGCCCGGCACGCAGTCCATCGACGACGTCGGCCGTTTCCTCAACACGCCGACTTCGCAGCTCGTGAAGACGCTCGTGTTCGACACCGACCTCGGCGCCGTGATGGTGCTGATCCGCGGCGATCGCGAAGGGAACGAGATCAAGATCAAGAATCACCTCGGCGCGCAATGGCTCGAGATGATCGGCGAGTCGCGCTTCGAAGAAGAGACCGGCGGCGTGATCGGCTACTGCGGCCCGGTCGGCACGAAGTGCAAGCGCGTCCTCGCGGACGCATCGCTCAAAGGCCGCAAGCGCTGGATCGTCGGCGCGAACAAGAAAGATCACCACCTCGACTACGCCGTCCCCGGTCGCGATTTTCCGGAACCGGAGTTCGGCGACTTCACGACGGCCATCGCCGGCGATCTCTGCGTGCGCTGCGGCACTGCGCTCGAGATCTATCGCGGCATCGAAGTCGGCCACATTTTCAAGCTCGGGACGAAGTACTCCGAGGCGATGCACTGTGAGTACCTCGACGTAGATGGCAAGCGTGTGCCCATGATCATGGGCTGCTACGGCCTTGGCATCACGCGCACCGTCGCGTCCGCGATCGAACAGAGCCACGACGCGGACGGCATCATCTGGCCGATGCCCATCGCGCCGTTCGAAGTCCTCGTGACGATCGTCGGCAAGGAAGAGAACGTCGTGAGCACCGCGACGAACGTCTACGAGCAACTCCGCGCCGCCGGCATCGACGCGCTGTTGGACGATCGCGACGAGCGCCCCGGCGTGAAGTTCAAAGACGCCGATCTCGTCGGCATCCCGCTGCGCATCGCGGTTGGCGCGAAGAGCCTCGCCAACGGCCAGATCGAATGGAGCTGGCGCAAGGACCGCGCGAAGCAGTTGGGAGCGCCGGACGACGTGGTGGCGTTGGTGATCGAGAACGTGAAGAAGGAACGCGGATAGCGCTGCGCATTCGTATCACCCGTCACTGTCCCGAGCGGCATCCATCGTTTATCCTTCCCGGATGCGCAAGCTTCCGCTCGTCATCGCGTTGTTCCTCGCTGTTCCTCTGTTCGCACAGAACGTCGACATCGAGGCGCTCTCCGGCCTGCAGTTCAACTTCGGGAATCCCGGGGCGCGATCGCTTGGGATGGGCGGGGCGTTTCTCGGCCTGGCCGATGACGCCTCCGCGGCGGAGGCGAATCCGGCCGGACTGACGATTCTGCGCAAGGCCGAGTTCTCGATCGAGGCGCGGAACTACCTCGAGCAGCAGGTCTTCACGACGAGCGGCACGTTCCCCGAGGTCACGCGCACGCCGTTCACGCATCACAGCGATCGCGCGGTCGTCTCGTTCGCGAGCGCCGTCATTCCGATCAAGAACAAGTTCACGATCGGCGCGTACTTTCACGAGCCGCTGAACAACGAAGGCGGCGGCGTGGTCGCGCCGACGTACGACGATCTCACCGGCGACCTCGAGACCACGGTCCCGAACTTCTACCTGCCGACTGTGCGTAGCGGCAACAACGTCGTCCCCGCAGGCGATCCGATCAGCAAGCTCGATTGCGAGGCGCGCCGTCGCGCGATGAACGATCCGTTCGCGTGCCTCGAGTACCGCGTCGATCCGTTCGTCTCCGCGCTGTCCGTGCGTCAGCGCACGTTCGGCGTCGCGGGTGCGTGGCAGGTTCACCCGAAATTCTCCGTCGGCGCGACG
>DASVNL010000308.1:0-2770 GCA_036383875.1 Thermoanaerobaculia bacterium | reverse complement strand
CTTCCGCGGCGAGCTCGTGACGGTGTACGAGCTCCTGCAGACGCGCTTCGGCGCGCCGGTGAAGAAGCTCGCCGCGTCGCTGTTCATCGTGATGCGCACGATCGCGGACGGCGTGCGGCTGTTGCTCACCGCGTACGTCGTCGTGGCGGTGCTCAAGCATGTCGACGTGAGCACATCGATCATCGCGCTGGGCGTGGTGATGATCGTCTTCACGTTCATCGGCGGCATCGAGGCGATCGTCTGGATCGAAGTGGCGCAGCTCGTGATCTACATCGGCGGCGCAATCGCCGCGGCGTTCGTGTTGATGAACGACGTCGGCCTCGAGCACGCGATCGCGGTCGGATCCGCAGCCGGAAAGTTCAGGCTCTTCGACTTCTCGCTCGACCTCACGAAGACGTTCACGTTCTGGTCAGGACTGATCGGCGGCACGTTCCTCACGCTGTCGACACACGGCACCGATCAGTACATGGTGCAGCGCTACCTCTGCACCGATCGCCCGCGCAGCGCGGCGAAGGCGGTGATCGTGTCGGGCGCCGTCGTGCTCGCGCAGTTCGCCGCGTTCCTTTTCATCGGCGTGCTGCTGTTCACGTTTTATGGTGCGAACCCGCCGGTCACCGCGTCCGACCAGATCTTCCCGCACTTCATCGCCAATCACCTGCCGGTCGGCTTGTCGGGTCTCGTCGTCGCCGCGATTCTCGCGGCCGCGATGTCGTCGTCGCTGAACTCGATTGCCGCGACGTTCGTCGCCGACCTGCTGAAGCCGCGCGATGACGCCCACGCGATGCGTCTCTCGCGCATCGTCACGGTAGTCGCGGGCGTCGCGCAGATCGCAGTCGGCGTGGCGATGCAGCACAGCGCGCGCTCCGCGCTCAACATCGCCCTCGCCGTCGCCTCTCTCATCAACGGTCCAATCCTCGGTGTCTTTTTTCTCGGCTCGACGAAACGTGCAGGCACAGCCGCTGCTCTCATCGGCATGAGCGCCGGCTTGGTCGCGGTGGGCATCGTCGCGTTCGCGACGAAGGTCGCGTGGCCGTGGTACGCGGTCGTCGGATCGCTCACGACGTTTGGGGTTGGCTCGCTCGCGTCGTTCGCGCGGCGCTAAAACGAAGAAGGGCGGGGTTGCCCCCGCCCTTCGACGATTTGCTGCTGGTGTTACGGACTACCGAGGTGCGGCGATGTTCCAGTTGGCGTCGTTGATCGTCGGCGGCACGGCCACCGAAGTGCGCGTCGCCATGTTCATGATCCAGATCGCGAGCGTTCTGGTCGTCGACGCCTGCCACAGCATGTCGGCGTGGCCGTCGTTGTTGAAGTCACCGACTCCAACGACGTCCCACGGCGCGCCTGCGGTCGGGGTGATGGTGCCGACGGAAGCGCGAGTCGCGCCGCCCGGCGTCATGTACCAGATCGCAGCTGCAGTGGTTCCGGGGTTGCGCCACACGATGTCGAGCTGACCGTCGTTGTTGAAGTCGCCGAGGCCCTTGACCTGCCAGTTCGCGTCCGTGATGGACGGGAGCGAGTAGATCGAAAGGCGAACGTTGTCCTTCATGATCCAGACGACCATCGAGAAGGTGGTGCTGTTGCGCCAGATGATGTCCGGGTAACCGTCGCCGTTCATGTCGCCGATCGCGCTGATCTTCCACGCGGCGTCGGTGATGACCGGGATCGAGTTGGTGGACAGCATGCCGGTACCACTCATGTACCAGATGACGGTGCTGAAATCGACGGCGTTGCGATAGAGCAGGTCTGCGCTGCCGTCGCCGTTGAAGTCAGCCGCGCCCTGAAGGCGCCAGTTGCCGCCGAACTGCAGAAGATCCGTGGACGCGATGAAGGTGGTGCCGTTCATGGTCCAGGCCTTCGTGTCGCCGGTGATCTCGTTGCGCCACAGCAGGTCGTTCTTGCCGTCCAGCGGGTAGCTGAAGTCGACGCGAGCGGTGTCGTCGTCCATGACTTCGACGGTCGCGGTCGAAGCACCGAGGGTGCCGGCGACCGGGTTGGAGAGGACGACCGTGAAGATCTGCTTGCCTTCGATGCCGGAGCCGTCGACCAGCGCGACGGTGAACGTCTTGGACGTTTCGTTCGCGAGGAAGTTCACGGTACCGGTGGTGTGCGTGTAGCGAACGCCCGCGGCTGCGGTGCCCGCGACGGTCGCGTACTGCACGCTGGCGGCGCCGGTGGTGTTGCCGCCGGTGCGCGTGACGGTGAGGGTCACGTTGCCGCCGTCTTCGAGCTTCCAGTACAGCGTCGGGTTGAATTCGATCGTCGAGCCGGTGGTGATCGACTGAACGAGCGAGTTGCTCGACGCCGCGTACGTGGCGTTACCGGCGTAAGACGCGTTGATGGTGTGCGAGCCACCGGTGAGGGCGCTCGTGGTGAGGGTTGCGACGCCACCCGTGAGGGCGACCGTGCCGAGCGGCGAGGCGCCGTCGAGGAAAGTCACCGAGCCGGCCGGCGTACCGACGGTTGCGGTCACGGTGGCGGTGAAGGTCACGGAAGCGCCGAGGGCCGCCGGGTTCTGCGAGCTGCCGAGGCCGAGCGAAGTCGCGGCCTTGGTGATCGTTTCGGCGACGCTGGACGAGTTGGACGGCAGGAAGCCGGTCGCGCCGGTGTAGCTGGCGGTCAGCGTGTGCGGGCCGATGGCGAGCGACGAGGTCGCGAGCGTGGCCACGCCGCTGACGAGCGCGCTGGTGCCGAGGTTCGTTGCGCCGTCATAGAAGGTCACGTTGCCGGTCGGCGTGCCGCCGGTGGAGGTGACGGTTGCGGTGAGCGTGAG
>DASVNL010000307.1:0-17714 GCA_036383875.1 Thermoanaerobaculia bacterium | reverse complement strand
CCCGCACACCGGCGGCGCGCACGTCGTCGATCAGGCGCGCTGCGCGTTCGACATTGCCCATGTGCTCGTTTCGATTCCGAACAGCGCCTTGACCTGATCGCGCTTCTGCCGCAGCTCTTCGAACTCGCGCTCGAGCGTGCTCTGCGCGAGCATGCCGACGCCCGAGCCGATGCGCACGCGCTCGCCCGTCCATTGAATGTTGCGAATCGCGACGATCGCGAGCGCCGAGCGGTCCGGACGTTCCATGCCGAACGGCGCGCCGAAGGTTCTCCGCTTCACGCCACGATCGGCCTCGCGCAACCATCGCTCCCCCGCCTCGGTGCGCGGCGATACGCCAAGCGCAGCGGTCGGATGAAGACGGCGGACCATGTCCGCGAACGACATCTTCTCGACGCCGCCCGACTCCGCGAAAAAGATCGGCGTCATCAGATGTGCGATGCCGGGCAAGCGCAGCACGCCCAGCGGTCCGACTTCGATGTTCCCGAACGGCGCGAGTCGCCGGACGATGTCATCGACGACGAGCCGGTGCTCCAACCGTTCTTTCGGATCCGCCAACAACTCCTCGGCGCGCGCAACCGGTCGCGTGCCCGCAAGCGCCATCGTGCGATAGCCGCGCGACTCGGCCTGGAACAACGTCTCCGGCGTCGCGCCGATCGCGCCGTGTCCGCCGTACGCGTAGCCGTAGGCCGTGAGTCCGGCGGGCAGATACTCGAGCTGCGCGATGAAGTGATTCCACCACTGCCCGCGATGCACGAAGCGTCCGTTTTCGAACAGCACCGGCACGATTTTCTGAAACGCGCCGGTCGCGAATCCCTCGCGCACGGAGTCGAAGAGCGGCGTGAAATCGGAGAGCGCGAGCGGCTCCCATTCGATCTCCGGCGCGCCGCCGGCTTCGAAGCGCGCGGCGAGCTCGGCGAACGACAACTCTTCCCACTGCACCGGATGACGCCACGGGTGCACGTCGTCGAGGAAGAAGTCCGTGACGTAGAATGCCGGCCGCTCCGGCCGCCGGAATGGGAGATGTTCGAACGGTCCCCAGCCGACGAACACGCGGCCCGGGGACGTCTGAACGAACGCGAAGTCGCGTTGCATTCGGCGGATTGTAGCCCGCATCCAAATGAGCAACTACACCGGCCCCGATCCCGACAAGCCCGCACGGCGGGCAGCGCTGGCAGGCAAAGCCTCGGGCACCCTTTCGGGCCCGGTCCGCATTCGGCGTGACAACACCCACCGCACTCACAATGAGCAACTACACCGGCCCTGATCCTGACAAGATCCGCTCGATGTTCGCGTCGATCTCGGCGCGCTACGACCGCGCCAACACGGTCCTGTCCGGCGGCGTGCATCACCTGTGGCGACGCCGCGCCGTGCGCTGGTCCGGCGCGAAGTCCGGCGATCGGATCCTCGACTGCGCGACCGGCACCGGCGATCTCGCCATCGCGTTCCGCAAGATCGTCGGCGCGACGGGCGAAGTGATCGGCACCGACTTCGTCCCGGAGATGCTCGAACGCGCACGCGTGAAAGCGCCGGACATCACGTTCGATGTCGCCGACGTGACGCGCCTGCCGTTCGCCGATGCGACGTTCGACGTGTCGAGCATTTCGTTCGGCATCCGCAACGTGAACGATCCGCGCAAAGGCGTCGCGGAGCTCGCGCGTGTCGTGAAGCCGGGCGGCCGCGTGATGATTCTCGAGTTCGGACAGCCGCGCAGCCGCGCGTTCCGCATGCTGTACGACACCTATCGCCGCCGCGTGCTGCCGCGCGTCGGAGGGATGGTCACGGGCAAGCAGAGCGCGTTCGAATATCTCGAACGCTCCGCCGGACATTTCCCCAGCGGCGATGACTTCGTGCAGCTCATGCGCGAGTCCGCGGCGTTCAAATCGATTGAATTCGTGCCGCTGACATTCGGGATCGCGTACCTGTATAAAGGCGTCCGGGAGTAACCGGTCCTCATGTCACTCGATGTCTATAAATTCGGCGGCGTTGCCGTCGGAAGCCCGAATGCCATCCTCACGGCGGCCGAACATGTGAAGCGCGCCGCGCCGCGCGTCGCCGCTGTTGTCTCGGCCGCGAACGGCGTCACGGACATGCTGCTCGCCGCCGCACAATCCGCACTGCGCGGCGATCGCGTCGGCTGGATCACGGCCGCAAAACAATTCGAAGCGCGGCATTTCGAATTGATCGACGCGGTGATCGAGAACCGAACGCGCGCGAGCAAACTGCGCGACCTGATCACGGACGCCTCGCACGAACTGCGCTCGATGTCCGAGAGTGTCGCGGTGTTGCGCGAGCTCACGCCGCGCGCACAAGACGCACTGGTCGCGCGCGGCGAGCGCGTGCTCGCGCGCATCTTCACCGAAGTTCTCAACGAACGCGGCGTGCGCGCGGAGTTCGTCGACGCCGAGGCGATCATCTCCACCGAACGCCGCCTCGGCAGTCTGTGGCCGAATCTCGCGAAGTGCGAGCGCAACGCGAAGAAAATCGCGACGCCGCTGCTCGACGCGGGCACGGTCGTCGTGATGCCCGGCTTCCTCGCCAGTGGCCCCGACGGCGAAGTCGTCACCCTCGGCCGCGGCGGAACTGATTTCTCGGCCGCGATCCTCGCGCGCTGCATCGGCGCGAGCGCAGTCACGTTGTTCAAGGAAGTCGACGGCCTCATGACCGCCGATCCGAAAAGCGTCCCGTCCGCGCGACTCTTGCACGAGCTCCACTATCGCGAAGCCGCGGAGCTCGCGTTCTACGGCGCGAAAGTCCTCCATCCGCGCACGATGATTCCGCTCGTCGATCGCAAGATCCCGCTCTTCGTGCGCAACACGTTTCGCGAAGAGTCGAAAGGCACGCGCATCGCGGACGACGTGAAGCCGGGCGCGTATCCCGTCAAAGCACTCACCGCGATTCATCGGCAGGCCATGATCTCGATCGAAGGCTCGGGCATGATCGGCGTGCCGGGCGTCGCGGGCCGCGCGTTCACCGCGCTCTCGCAAGCCGGTCACTCGGTCTCCATGATCAGCCAGGCATCGAGCGAGTCGAGCATCTGCTTCGTCCTCCCCGACTCCGAAGCGGGTCACGCGATCAACGCACTCGAAGAAGCGTTTCTGTTCGAGCGCAAGTCGAAGCTCATCGATCGCATCCGCGCGGAGAAAGACGTCGCGCTGATCGCCGTCGTCGGACTCGGCATGCGCGGACGTCCCGGCATCGCGGCGCGCACGTTCTCCGCGCTGAGCGGCGCGGGCGTGAACGTCGTCGCGATCGCGCAGGGCTCGTCGGAGCTGAACATCACGATCGCGGTTTCGGAAAGCCACGCGACGAAGGCGCTGCAGGCGCTGCACGCGGAGTATCAGCTCGACAAGATGCATCCGCTCGCCGACACCTCAGGCCGCGAGTCGAAGCTCACGTTCCTCGGCTACGGCCAGATCGGCCGCGAGCTCGCGTCGCAACTCACGACGCAGGACAAGCATCTCCGCCAGGAGCTCGGCCTCGACGTGAAAGTGATCGGCATCGCCGATCGCTCCGGCATCCGCATCGAAGAAAAAGGATTCTCCGCGCGGACGCTGCAAAGTCTCGCGAAGCAGAAAGCGTCGGGGGGAAAGCTCTTCGATCGCGACTCGCCGCTCACGCTCAAGCAACTGCAGAAAATGATGCGCGAGGAGCTGTGGCTCCTCCCCTCGCATCGCCCGATCCTCGTCGACCTCACGTCCGACGAGACCGCACCGCTGATTCAGGAAGCGCTCGAGAACGGCTTCCACATCGTGCTCGCGAACAAGAAGCCTCTCGCAGTCCCGCAGATCGAATTCGATCGTTTGATGCAAACGGCGAAGGATCGCGGACTCGCGCTTCGCTACGAAGCCACCGCCGGCGCCGGACTGCCTGTGCTCGACACGATCGCGAAACTGCAGGAAGCCGGCGATCGCGTCGAAACGATTCTCGGCGCGTTCTCCGGCACGCTCGGCTTCATCATGAGCGCGCTCGAAGACGGCCGGAAGTTCAGCGACGCGGTGCGCGATGCGTGGAAGCGCGGCTACACGGAACCCGATCCGCGCGACGATCTCTCCGGCACCGACGTCGCGCGCAAAGCGCTGATCCTAGCGCGCACGCTGGGTCGCAGACTCGAGCTGAGCGACATCGCACTCGAGTCGCTGTTCACGCCGCAAGTCGACGACTCCGATCCCGCGCGCTTCGTCGACAAGTTGTCCGCACTCGACGCCGACTTCGCAGAGCGCGTCGCACGTGCGAAGCGCGACGGCAAGGTGCTGCGCTACGTCGCGAAAATCGGCAAGCGCGCGATCCGCGTCGGCGTCGAAGCGGTGCCGCAAGCATCGCCCCTCGGCCGTCTGCACGGCACGGACAACACGGTCGTCATTCACTCGAAACGCTACGCGACGAATCCGCTCGTCGTCACCGGACCCGGCGCAGGCGCAGGCGTGACTGCAGCGGGCGTGCTGAACGACATCATCGCGATCACGATGCACGAGCGCCGAAAGGTGTCGCGCTCGTGACGCTCGCCACCGCCTACGCACCCGGCTCGATCGGCAACGTCGGCCCCGGCTTCGACGTCCTCGGCCTCGCCGTCGACGGCATCGGCGACCGCGTGTCCGTCGATCTCACAAAGTCGGCATCGCGCATCGACGCGATCACGGGCCGCGACGCGGATCTCGTCCCGCGCGACGCCGATCGCAACTGCGCCGCGATCGCCGCGAATGCGTATCTCCGCCCGTTCGGCTACCGCGCGATCGTGAGCATCGACAAAGGACTCGCACTCGCCGGCGGCATGGGCGGCAGCGCGGCGTCGAGTGTCGCCGGTGCGTTCGCCGCGGGACTTGCACTCGGGCAATCGCCGTCGATGCCAGACGTGATCGCGGCCGCACTCCAAGGCGAATCCGCAGTCGCCGGCCGTCATCTCGACAACATCGCACCGAGCGCCGTGGGCGGACTCGCACTGTCTCGCTGCGTCGATCCGATCGACGTCGTGAAGTTGCCCGTCGCCGCGGACTGGTGGATCGCGCTCGTCACGCCGCGCGTGCGCATCCAGACGAAGGACGCGCGCGCACTGCTGCCCGACGCATGCGAACGCAACACGTGGATTCAGTTGATGGCGAACACCACCGCGCTCGCGCACGCGTTCGCAATCGCGGACGGCGACCTGCTGCGACGCGCACTCGACGACGTCTACGCCGAGCCGCGACGCGCGCCGCTCATCCCGCATTTCTACGAAGTGAAACGCGCGGCGCTCGACAACGGCGCGTTCGGCTGCTCGATCAGCGGCTCCGGTCCGACGTTGTTCGCCGTGACCGCGGACGAGATCGCAGCGCACCGCTGCGCGAAAGCGATGCAGGCCGCGTTCGGCGAGATCGAGTCGAGCATGCATGTGGGCGCGATCGCGAAAGAAGGAGTGAGGCGCGCCTGATGGAATGGCTGCAATGCATCAACTGCTCCGAAAAATTTGACGCACTCGCGATCCGCTACACATGCGACTGCGGCGGCCTCTTGTCCGTCGAGCGCGACACGATTCTCGATCGCGACTCGTTCGACGATCGCCGCTCGTCACGCGCGCCGATCGATCAGAGCGGCGTGTGGCGCTTCCGCGAAGGGGTCGTGAATCTCGATCGCGTGGTCACGCATCCGGAAGGCGCGACGCGTCTCTACGAACGCAACGGACTTTTGTACAAGCACGAAGGCGAGAATCCCACGGGCTCGTTCAAGGATCGCGGGATGACGGTCGCGGTGACGCAGGCCGTGCGTGTCGGCGCGCGCGCAGTCGCATGCGCATCGACAGGCAACACGAGCGCATCGCTCGCCGCATACGCCGCGCAAGCCGGACTGCGTGCGATCGTGTTCGTGCCCGCGGGCAAGGTCGCGAGCGGCAAGCTCGCGCAGACGCTCGCCTACGGCGCGACGTGCCTGCAAGTTCGCGGCGACTTCGACGACGCGATGCGGCTCGTTCGCGACGCGTGCGACAAGCTCGGGATCTATCTCGTCAACTCGATCAATCCGTTCCGCATCGAAGGGCAGAAGACGATCATCTGGGAGCTGCTCCAGGATCTGCGCTGGGAAGCCCCCGACTGGATCGTCGTCCCCGCCGGCAACCTCGGCAACACGAGCGCGTTCGGCAAAGCGCTGCGCGAAGCGCACGCGAACAAGTGGATCGACAAGATGCCGCGCCTCGCATCGATTCAGGCGGCCGGCTCGAATCCGTTCTACCTCAGCTACGCCGAGTCGTTCGCGACGCGCCACCGCGTCACCGCGGAGACGATCGCCAGCGCGATCCGCATCGGCGATCCGGTCAGCTACGACAAGGCCGTCGACGCGATCCGCCTCACGAACGGCATCGTCGAACAAGTCACCGACGCCGAGATCATGTCCGCCAAACGCGAGATCGACGGCATGGGCATCGGCTGCGAGCCCGCCTCCGCCGCCACCCTCGCCGGCGTCAAAAAACTCCGCGCCGCCGGCGTGATGAAAGACGGCGAACGCATCGTCTGCGTGCTCACCGGCAACATCCTCAAAGACCCCGAAGCCAACATGCGCCCCGAAAACATCATCGAGGTCGACGCGACGATCGCGGCGGTCGAGAAGGTGCTGTAAAAACAAAAAGGCGGCGCGTGATGCGCCGCCTTTCTCATCAGGGCCCGAAAAGAACTAGGCCTTCAGGTGCTTGTTCACCAGCGCGGTCATCTCGAACATCGAGACTTGCTCTTTGCCGCCGAAGATGACGCGGAGCTTGTCGTCGGCGTTGATCATCCGCTTGTTGGTCTGGTCCTGGAGGCCGTTGGCCTTGATGTAATCCCACACACGCTTCGTCACTTCGCTGCGCGGAATCGGAGTGGTTCCGACGATCGCGGCCAGTTCGGCGCTCGGCGTGACTTCAGCGGCAAGTCCTTTGCCGCCGCCCTTCGAAGATGCTTTCGTAGCCATTTCAACCTCGTCTTTTTGAGTTGCGCGTGGATTCTGTGCCGATTTCGAGGTGCACGTCAAACGCCAGACTGCGATCATTGGGAATCGCTCGTGCACAATCGAGCGCTGCCGTAGTGCCAAAGGAGGCCGTTTTCTCACATGAAGTCCACTCGAATTCTGATGCTCCTCGCGATCCTTCTCGTCTCCGCTCCCGCCCTCTTCGCCGCCGATTTCGGCGTCCGCGCTGGACGCTACAGCGACGCCGGCACCGACTTCGTCGGCGCCGAAGTGCTCGTCAACCTCGGCGCCGTGAATCTCAATCCGAACGTCGAGTACTCGCTCGAAGACGACGTCACCGCCGGCACCGCGAACCTCGACCTCACCTTCGACGTGCTCAGCACCGCGCGCGTCCGTCCGTACGTCGGCGCAGGCGTCGGCCTCGCCTACTTCGAAAACGCCGCCGGCTCCAGCCAGACCGACGTCCTCGGAAATCTCATCGGCGGCGTGCAGTTCGAGCTCGAGCTCTTCAAGCCGTACGCGCAGGTGAAGTACTTCCGCGTCCTCGACAACACCGACGAAGGAGCGGATGCCGAAGACGACATCGCGCTCACCATCGGATTGCGGTTCTAACTACGACGCCGTCGCCGCGATCGCGCGTTCGCCTCGCAGGCGCGCGATCGCCCGGACGACGAGATACAGCGCGAGCACGATCAGCAACGCCGAGACGACGCCGTTCACGAGCGCCATCGGATCGAGCTTCACGCCCGAGAAGTTCTGAATCGTGAGTCGCAGCAGCGCGTAGAGCGTGGTCACGAGCACGAACGCCATCGGCAGCAGCGTGAACGCGATCCGCTGCCGGCGCTGATGCAGCCACACCGTGATCGACAACAGCGTCAGCGCGGCGAGCAACTGATTCGACGCGCCGAACAACGTCCAGAACTTCACCCACGATCCCGGCGTCGCGAACGCGATGAAGTACAGCGGCAGCGCGATCGTCATCAGCGTTGCGCCGAGTGCACTCGCGCGCGACTTCCAGCGGAAGAGCTCCTGGAGAATGTAGCGGCCAAGGCGCGTGGAGACGTCGACCGTGTCGAAGACGAACGTCGAGAACGCCATCGCGCCGAACGTGATCGCGAAGTTGCGATACTTCTCGCCGATCACCAGCGTGAGAAATGCGCCGATGCCGTTGCCGTAGATCGTGCCCGGCTTGAGTCCCGCGAGATCGGGCTGCGCGACGATCATCACCGTCACCATCGCGATCAACGCCACGAACGCTTCGGCGAGCATCCCGCCGTAGCCGACCGCGCGGATGTGCGACTCCTTGTCGATCTGCTTCGACGTCGTGCCGGAGCACACGAGCCCGTGGAATCCGGAGCACGCGCCGCATGCGATCGTGACGAAGAGGAACGGGAAGAGCAGTCCCGTCGCCTTGCCGCTGTCGAAGCCTTTGAACGCGGCCTGCTTGATCTCGTAGCCGCCGAAGAAGATCCCGATGACGCCGATCGCGAGCGCCGCGTAGAGCACGAATCCGCCGAGGTAGCCGCGTGGTTGGAGCAGTGACCAGACCGGGACCATCGACGCGACGCAGCAGTACGCGAGGATCAGCACCGCCCACCATTTCGCATCGAGCACGAAGTACATCGACACCTTCGTGCCGAGCCACACCATCGCGAACGTCGACGGGACGAAGATGATCGTGAGGAGCCACAGCGGCGGATCGAGGAACTTCTGCACGAAGCCCATCAGCACTGCGAGCCCGAGGTAGAACACGCTCGCCGCGGCGACGGCACCGCCCGCGTGAAACGTATTCGCCGCGCCCGCGAGCTCTTCGCCGCCCGTAACGAAGCTGCCCGCGGTGATGTCCGCGAACGCGACGATGACGTAAACCAGTGCGAGCCAGATGAACGCCATCATCGCGACGCCGGCGCGTGATCCGAGGTGTTCGCGTGTGATGTCGGCGATCGAGCGCGCGCCGTGTCGCACGGACGCTGCGAGGGCCATGAAGTCGTGCACCGCGCCGATCAGCACGACGCCGAGGCCGATCCAGAGGAGACAAGGTAACCAGCCGAACTCCTGCACCGCGATGATCGGACCGGCGATCGGCCCGGCCGCGGCGATCGCGGCGAAGTGCTGGCCGAAAAGATAGAAGCGCTTCGTCGGCACGAAGTCGACGCCGTCTTCGAGCTCGTGGGCGGGCGTCGGATGCGCGTCATCGAGTCCGACGAGTCGCGAGATCCAGCGGCCGTACAACTTGTACGCGAGCGAAATGAGGACGAGAAAGCCGGCCGCGATCAGCGTCAGTTTCATGTGGCGCGATTATGCCTATGAACGCGTCTGTCCCGCACCGCTCTGTTGCTCGACGTTCGCGGTGTTGCTCTTGTCGCGCAGGAAGTTCTTGAGGCCGAACAGCGACTCGAGCGTGTCGTGCCAGAACGGCGCGCCGAGGCTGAGCAGCGCGGCCATGACCAGCCAGCCGATGAATTGCCAGCCGCTCACGTTGCGCAGCTCGTCGAACGATCGCAGCGGCTCGATGCCGAGCGCCGGAAATGACATCGCCGCCGCATCGAGCTCGTTGTTGAGATTCGACTTCAATTGCTGCAGCGTCGCCGGATCCGTCGTCGTGCTGACGAGCGATTCGTAGCGCTGCTCGATCGCCTTCGCCTCGTTCAGGACGCGTTGCTGTTGCACGTCGCTCGTCGCGAGGCGCTTGTAGATCGCGAAGACGTCGGCGTTGAGGAACACCGTGATCGCGAGGCTGATGAGGAACGCCCACGTGCGCATGTGCCGCGCGTAGCGTTCCTGAAAGCCGAGCATGACCGTGTCGTACCAACTGTTGATCGCGTCGATACGCTCGCGCACCGGCGCGATGACTTGCGCGAGTCGCGCGTGCACGGTGCTGAGCGACGTCGCGACGTTCGCTGCAGCGTCGGCGGCGGCTTTCAATTCAGGATTCTGCGGATCGGCGGCGAGTGCCTGATCGAGCTGCGACTGCAGGTCGGAGACGAGCTTGAGCACGGCAGCACTGTCGAAGTCGCGGAAGGTCATCACGTCTTTGATGAGCAGTTTCGGATCGAGCGTGTCGCCGTCGAAGAGCGTCGTGACGTGCGCGGCGATCGGTGCGAGCGCGCCGCGCAGTTGGGTGAACGTGTCGACGGAGACGGGACTGAGCTTGATGCGCGACAGCGCGGTCACTGCATTGCGCGCCTCGATCAACGACGCCGAGAAGGCCTGCACCGCACTCTTCATCGCCTCGGGGACCACCGACGCCCCCTCGATCGACGTCACGACTTTCGAGAGGTCGGCCTTCGAGATCGACTCGACGGCGTAGCGACCCATCGCGGTTTCGCGGCCGAGGCTCTGAAAGTGATCCATGACCTTCTGCGCGGTCGCGGCGTTCTGCGTCGGCGCGCTCGACTCGACGTAGTCGAACAGCTTCGCAATCGAGCGCTGGATCTGCCGCGACTTGAACTTGAAGAGCTTCTTCAGGAAGGTCTGCACCGACTGCACGACCATGCTGAGCAGAAGGATGACGACGACCACCGAGATGACGGTGTCGAGGATGCCGAAGTCAATTGGCGGCATTGCGGATCTCCTCCGTTCCTGATTCGTGGACCGGAGGAGATTGTAGCCGCCGCGCTACATCGGTGTGGTGGTGGTGAGGTCCTGATACTCGGGATGTTTCTGGATGAACGACGCGACGTAGCTGCACTGCGGGACGACTTTGAGGTTCTGCGAGCGCGCGTCATCGAGCGCGTGCGTCACGAGCTTCGAAGCCAGCCCCTTGCCGGCGAGCGCGTCCGGGACGACGGTGTGGGTGAAGACGATGCGATCGTCGCCTTCGCGATCGTAGGCGACGTACGCGGTGCTGCCGTCGATGGTGGTCTCGTACTGCGATGCGCTTTCGTTGTTGCGAATGTCAGTCATAGATTCCGTGCACGCTGCAAACGCAGCGCCTCCTCGAGCATGATCCGTGGCCTGTCAATCCCGATCGTGAATCCGAGATGCCGCAACGCGACGGCGAGCGTCTCGCGAACGCGGGCATCGTCGAGCGTCGGCAACGGCAGCGACGCGTCCCGTTTCCCGAGCTTCGAGCCGTCGGGATTCACGACCAGCGGCAGGTGCGCGTACGACGGTTGCGGCAGTCCGAGCGCGCGCTGCAACGCGATCTGTCGCGCCGTCGACGCGAGCAAATCCTCGCCGCGCACGACCTGCGTCACGCCCTGCTCACCGTCATCGACGACGACCGCGAGCTGATATGCGAACAAGCCATCCGCGCGACGCACGACAAAGTCTCCGCTGCGCTCCGCGACGTTCTCTTCGACGTGGTCCGCGATGAGATCGTCGAACGCGATGACTGCATTCGGGACGCGAAAGCGAATCGCGCGCGCGACTTTGCCTTCGGCGATGCCGTTGCGACACGTGCCTGGATACACCGGCTCGCTGCCGAGCGGCGCGGACGCCGCGCGCTGCAACTCGGCGCGCGAGCACGCGCAGTCGTAGACGAGTTGCTTTGCGCGCAGCTCGCGCAATGCGTCTTCGTACAACTGCGTGCGTCCCGACTGCCAGACGATCTCGCCGTCCCACTCGAGCTCATACCGGCGAAGCGCTGCGAGACTCTCGTCCGCGGAGCCAGGAACGACGCGCGGCGTGTCGATGTCTTCGATGCGCACGAGCCAGCGCCCGTCGCTCGCGCGTGCGTAAAGCCACGAGCCCACGGCGGCGACGAGACTGCCGAGGTGAAGGGAGCCGGTCGGCGACGGTGCGAACCGTCCAGTGACACGCACGGCGCGCGAACATACCATCGACCGCGGCGTCGAAACGCCGCGGCCGAGGAATGGTTAAGCGAGGGCTTTGGCGATGTAGTCGTTGATCGACGTATCGAGTCCCTGCTGTTCCGCGACCTGCGGCTCGGCGCGGTACATGGTCTTCAGCGACTGTTCGATGCCGGGATCGCCGCCTGTGAATTCGTGGATCAGGCCGCGCCACTTTTTCGCGAGCGCCTGGACGCGCGGATCTTTCGGATCCGTGCCCTTCGCCATCTCCGCGCGCACGTCCTGCATCAGACGCGGCCACTCTTCCTGCACCTCGCGCATGCGCGCCTCGCCGAGTTGCTCGCGGCGTTGCGCGAGCGTCTCGAGCTGTTCCTTCGAGTAGTACTTTTCAAACATGGTCATCACCTCGATTGCCTTGATGAACTCATCGGCCGTGGCCGATTCGTAGTGCTCCGCGATCGCCTCGAGGCGGCCGCAGAGCTCCTGGCGCGCCGCGATCTCGGATCGCAGTCGCGCGATGTGAATGTCGATGAAGCGGCGCGCGTCGGTCTGCCGGCTGTCCAGCAACTCGCGAATCTGTTCGAGCGAGAAGCCCGTCTGCCGCAGCGAGAGGATCTGCTGCAGACGGATGACTTCCTCCCGTCCGTACAGCCGGTGACCCGATCCGGTCCGGTGTGACGGAGAGAGGAGGCCGATCTCGTCGTAGTGGTGGAGCGTCCGGATCGAGACGCCGGTCCGCTTCGCGAGATCGCCGATTTTCCAGAGCGCGTTCGCCATCGTGAAGACAGGCTAAAACCTCACGCCACGTGAGGTGCAAGCGGTTTTTTGTAAGATTCGCGCATGAAGAACAAAGTACTGGTGGCCCTGATAGTGCTCCTCGTGTCGCTGAGCGCGGCGGCGCAGCAGCAAACGGCCGTGGATCCGGCGAGCTCCGCGACGGACAAGAACATCGAGATGCTCGCGAACGACCTGCATGCGCTTGCGCGCGTGACGGCGGTCGCCGAGGACATCAACCGCTCGCGGCAGATCCTGCTGGCGATCACGGACGCGGACATCGACACGCTGCGCATGCCGCGCGGCGACGGCACGTACAAGTGGGCGTCGCTGCAGCGCGAAGAAGGCGGCCGCGTGAAGGACGAGAAGACGGTCGAGTACGTGCACACGGAGAAGGAGCTGCGCAACGTGATGGTCACGGGCGCGAACGGCTACCGCGTCGAAGTGGTCGTGCCGAAGAAACGCAGCCTCGTCGCGGCGAACAATCGCGTGTGGGTGCGCAACGTGCTCGTCGACTCGACGGGCTTCGACGGGAAGATCACGCATCAGGAACTGCCGGTGAACGCGTGGGTGAATCCGGGAGATGCGACGGGCGTCGCGCTGGCGGACATCGGCAAGTCGGTGAAGGTGACGGCGGAGCTGGGCGTCGAGAGCGGCAACAAGGCCGCGGTCGCGGAAGTCGCGCTGGTGCAGGCGAAGCTCGTCGACGATCCGAACAGCCCGTACTTCCCCGCGGTGAAGCGCCTGCTGCAGGTGCGCGATCTCGTGAACGCGAAGGACATCAATCGCGGCGCGCTGAAGAACACGCTCGATGAGGCATTGCTGTCGCTGCCGGGTCAGCTCGAGAAGCGCACGGCCGATCAGGCTGAAGCGGCGCGCGTCCGCAAGCTGATGGCGGAGCAAGGCACGACGACCGGCGCAATCGCGATCGGCGACGCCACTCCCGACGTCGTCAACGCCCTCGCCGACATCGCCCGTATGCTCGGCGGTACGCTGCAGGAGCAGACGGAAGCGCGTACGAAACTGGATGCGCTGATTGGGATGTTGAAGCCACAGGTGACGCTGTAGCTCGAGTTGGCGGTTGGCGGGTGGCGGTTGGCGGTTGGCAGGAGACGAGGCTTCGCGAGAGCGACTCTCCTGCCAACCGCCAACTGCCAACCGCCAACCGCCAACCGTTTTAGCCCACATCCCAGATCTCTTTCGCGTACTCGCGGATCGTTCGATCTGCTGAAAAGAATCCGCTGCGCGCTGTGTTGAGGATCGACTTTCTCAGCCACTCCTTGCGCGACGTCCACGTGTTCGCGGCGTTCTGTTGCGTCTCGATGTACGACGCGAAATCGGCGCAGTGGAAGTAGCGGTCGTTGCGCATGAGGATGTCGACGATCGGGGCGAAGATGCCGTTGCTCAGCGCGCCGATGCGGTTCACGACTTCGTTCAGTTCCGCGTTCGCGCGGATCGCGCCTGTGGAGTCGAAGCCGCGTTCGCGCAACGATGCGATCTCTTCGGCGGTCTTGCCGAACACGAAGAGATTCTCGTCGCCGACTTCCTGACGGATCTCGACGTTCGCGCCGTCGAGCGTGCCGATGATCACCGCGCCGTTCAGCACGGCCTTCATGTTGCCCGTGCCTGAGGCCTCGGTGCCGGCAGTCGAGATCTGTTCGGAGAGCTCCGTCGCGGGGAACAGCACTTCCGCGGCGCTGACGTTGTAGTTCGGGACGAAGATCACGTTCAGCCGCTGCGCGACGAACGGATTCGCGCGCACCATCGCCGCGACGTCGTGAATCAGTTTGATGATTAGTTTCGCGATGTGGTAACTCGGCGCGGCCTTGCCGCCGAAGATCACGGTGCGCGGCGCGCAGTCCTGTCCGGCCTGCAGTCGATGCGCGAGCGTGATCACATGCATCACGTTCAGCAATTGCCGCTTGTACTCGTGCATGCGCTTGATCTGCACGTCGAACAGCGACTGCGGATCGACCGAGATGCGATGGCAGTGGCGCAGCCACTTCGCCAGCTCTTCCTTGCGATGAACCTTCATCGCCTGCCAGCGATCCTGAAACGCGGCATCGTCCGCGAGCGGCTCGAGTTTCTTCAGCGCGTCGAGGTCGCGATGCCATTCGTCGCCGACGACTTCGTCGAGGATCGACGCGAGTTGCGGATTGGCCTGCAGCAGCCAGCGTCGCGGCGTGATGCCGTTCGTCTTGTTGTTGAACTTCTTCGGGAAGAGCCGGTAGAAGTCGGGAAAGATGCGCGTCTTGAGGATCTCGGTGTGCAGCGCCGCGACGCCGTTCACCGAATGCGAGCCGACGATCGCGAGATTCGCCATGCGCACGGTCTGCGCCTGATCGTCGATCACCGCGAGGGCGCGCAGTTTGCCGTCGTCATTGGGAAACGCCTGACGCACGACATCGCGAAAGCGCCGGTCGATTTCTTCGATGATCTGCAGATGCCGCGGCAGGAGCTTGCCCATCAGCTCCTTCGACCAGGTCTCCAGCGCCTCGGGTAACACCGTGTGGTTCGTGTATGCGAACACGCGCTCGCAGAGGAACCACGCCGTGTCCCAGTCGATCGCTTCCTGATCGACGAGCACGCGCATCATCTCCGCGATGGCGATGGTCGGATGCGTGTCGTTGAGTTGGATGGCGACGCGATCGGGCAACAACTCCCACTCGCCGGGATGCTGTTTCTTGAAGCGCCGCACGACGTCCTGAATCGTCGCGGAGGTGAAGAAGTACTGCTGTTTGAGACGCAGTTCGCGTCCCGCGTATTTTTCGTCGGACGGATAGAGGACTTTCGAGATGTTCTCGCTGAGCGTTTTGTCTTCGACCGCTTCGACGTACTCGCCGGAGTTGAATTTCTCGAGATCGAACTCGCGGCTCGACTTCGCGGCCCAGAGTCGCAGCGAGTTCACGACGTCGTTGCGATATCCCGGCGCAGCCATGTCGTACGCCATCGCGTAGACGTCGGTGGTGTCGACCCAGCGCATGCGGCCACGCCCGAGGTCGTCGACGTAGTGTTCGACGCGTCCGTAGTACTTCACCGGAAAGACGACGTCGGGCCGCGCGACTTCCCACGGATTGCCGTAGCGCAGCCAGTTGTCCGGCGACTCGGTCTGATTTCCGTCGCGGATGTTCTGGCGGAAGATGCCGTACTCGTAGCGGATGCCGTATCCGTAAAACGGAATGCCGAGGGTCGACGCGGATTCGAGAGAGCACGCGGCGAGACGTCCGAGTCCGCCATTGCCGAGTCCCGCGTCGGACTCGCGATCGACGAGTTCTTCGAGCTCCGTCCCGAGTCGCAGCATCGCTTCCTCGTACTGCGGCATCGCGCCGAGGTTCTGAATGTTGCTGACGAGCAAGCGGCCGAGGAGAAACTCGGCGGAGAGGTAGTACACGCGCTTCACGTCTTCGCGGTAGTACCGATCCTGCGTGACGAACCACCGGTCCATCAACCGATCCCGCACCGCATACGCCAACGCCTGATAGACATTCTCTTCGGTGGCGTTGAACTCGTCGCGCGCGACCGAGTACATCATCCGATGTGCAAACGCGTCGATGATCGAGTCAGGATCGAGGCCGCCCGCTTTGGCTTCGGAATCACCGGGGCATCGTAGCAGGCGCGTGCGCGAATCCCGGGGGCGGTTGTCGTGGGTACGAGTACCCACGACAAGCAACCAACTACAACGCGCGCATGAACGCCACGAGGTCCTTCTTCTCCGCGTCCGTCAGCTTGATGCCGAGGATGAGGTTGAAGAACTCGACGGTGTCGTCGAGGGTCATGAGGCGGCCGTCGTGGAGGTACGGCGGCGATTCCTTGATGCCGCGCAGCGGGAACGTTTTGATCTTGCCGTCCATCACCATCGTGTGACTGCGGATCGTGCGCGGCTCGAAGAAGCGGCCGGTCTGCAGGTCATGCATGGTGTTGTCGGTGTAGTACGGCGCCGGGTGGCAGGTCGAGCATTGCGCCTTGCCGAAGAACAGCGCCTGACCGCGCATCTCGGCCTGCGTGGCTTTCGCGGGATCGAGCTTGCCGTCGACGCCGAGCTTCGGCGCGGGCGGGAAGTCGAACAGCTCTTCCATCTCCGACATGAAATGCACCTGGCTGCCGCGCTCGAGGATGTTCACGCCCTTCTTCGTCGCGAGGACGGGATCGCCGTCGAAGTACGCCGCGCGCTGTTCGAACTCGGTGAAGTCTTCCACCGACTTGAGCGCGCGCTGCGATCCGAACAGGCGCTGGATGTTGACGCCGCGCAGCGTCGGCGTCTCGATGCGATGGCGGAACTCCTGCGGGCGGATGTCGCCGACGAGGTGCGTCGCGGCGTTGGTGTGTCCGTTGACGTGGCAGTCGAAGCACGTGACGCCGAGGCTCGGGCGGAGCGAGCGGCGGTCATCGGTGCCGTTGAACTGCTGCTGCGGGAACGGCGTCACGAGGAGGCGCAACCCTTCGAGCTGCTTCGCATTCAACAGTCCCGCGAAGAGCGCGTGGAAGTTCTCGCTCGTGACGAGCTTCCCTTGCGAGACGTCGCCGAGGTCGGGACGCGTAGTGAGGAAGATCGCGGGCGGGAACTCGGGGAGGAAGTGGTCGGGGATGTCGAACTCGAGGTCGAAGCGGTTGAGGTCGCGATCCGTCTGGCGCTTCACCTCATCGATGTGGAACTGCGGGAACAGCATCCCGCCCTCGGGATGATTCGGATGCGGCAGCGGCAGGAAGCCGAGCGGCCACGCGTTGCGGCGGCGGATCTCGTCGGGCGTCATCGCCGCGAGCTGTTGCCACGTCACGCCGGCGGGCAGCTTCACGCGGACGCCGTCCTGCACGCCCTTGCCGCGCGTCATGGTCACGCCGGACGCGGGACGGTTCGCGAGGTCGTAGCGTTCGGCGAGGTGCGCGCGGGCGGCGGCCATGTGGCCGGCCTTTTCGGCCGACATCTTCTGGACGGTCGCGGCGAATTTGGCGATCGGGTCATCGGGATCGTTGCGCTTCTGTTCCGGCTCCTGCGCGATCGATGCGGGGACGCCGGAGAGCGCCAGGGTGGCGGCGAGGACGAGAGACAGAAGGGATCGGGGCACGTTCATCTCACTCTCCTTTCCCGGGGTGATGGGCTTGGAATCGGTCTCGACGGAGAATCATTCTCCGCGTGAGGCGAAATTTTTTTCGCGGCTTCGGTCAGGCCTCCTTTCCTTTGCGCCGGCAGTCCGCACAGACGCCGGTGATGTTCACGCTCACGGACTCGGCGGTGAAGCCCCGCACCTGGCGGCGCGGGACGAGATCGTCGAACGCGTG
>DASVNL010000306.1:0-21273 GCA_036383875.1 Thermoanaerobaculia bacterium | reverse complement strand
TCGGGCGCGGGCGGCGCGGGCTACTCGTACATCTCGCTGCGCGGCGTCAGTCCGTCGCGCATCAACTTCACCCTCGACGGCGTCCCGCTCGCGGACTCCGAAGACATGGGCACCTACTTCGCCGACTTCCCCGACCTCGCGAGGTCGCTGGAGAGCATCCAGATCCAGCGAGGAGTTGGGACCTCAACGGTTGGGACCCCATCTTTCGGCGGCTCGGTGAATATGGAGAGCCTTGCGTTGTCCCAGGACTCGCGCACGGAAGCGACCGTCGGACTCGGATCATTCGACGGGCGGCAGGCGAGCGTGGGTTGGCAATCGGGCGCGTTGCCCGGCGGCATTTCGCTCTACACCCGCGTGTCGTTTCTCGAGAACGACGGCTTTCGCGACAACTCCGCGTCGCGCCAGCGCAACCTCTTCTTCAGCGGCTCGAAAGAGCTCGGCGGCGCGCTGCTGAAACTCACCGGCTTCGTCGGACACATGAACATCCAGTCGTCGTACTACGCGGCGGATGAGGCGACGCTCGAGACCGATCTGAAATTCAATCCGCTGCGCCCCGAAGAGCGGGAAGAGTTCGGCTACAACCTCGGCCAACTGCAGTACATCCGTCGGCTCGGCGACGCGTCCGACATGACCGCGTCCGTCTACTTCCAGCGTGGCTACGGCTGGTATCAGCTCTTCTCCAGCGCGAACGAACTGCGACGCTACGGACTCGACGGCATGCTCCTCGGATCGATCGTCACGTACTCGCGCACCAGCGGCGCGATGACGCTCAACACCGGCGTCCACGTCAATCGCTTCCGCCGCGACCACGCGCGCGACAACCTCGTGCACGATCGTCGCGACTACGCGAACTACGGCGTGAAAGGCGAGGCCAACGCCTTCGCGAAAGTCAGCTACGACCTCGGCCCGTGGCTGTTGTACGGCGACGCGCAAGTGCGTCACGCGACGTTCGACTACGAAGGCAGCGCGGACATCGACGCGATCGACTGGACGTTCTTCAATCCGAAAGTCGGCGCGCGCTATCGCCTCAACGCGACGTCGAGCGTCTACGCATCCGCCGGCATGACCACCCGTGAGCCGACGCGCAACGACATGCTCCTCGGCGAAGACAACGCCCCCGTGTCGATCGATCTGAACGGCGTTCGTCCTGAGCGCGTGCTCGACATCGAAGCGGGATGGAGCCATCGCACGGCGAAGCTCGAACTGAACGCGAACGTGTACGCGATGGAGTTTCACAACGAGATCGCCGCGACGGGCGAGCAGTCCGAGATCGGACTGGCGCTGCGCAAGAACGTCGATCGCAGCTATCGCCGCGGAGTCGAGCTCGAGGCCGCGTGGCAGGTCACGCCGGACATTCGACTGCGCACCGGCGCGAACGTGAGCCGCAATCGCATTCGCGAGTGGACGCAGTTCATCGACGTGTACGACGCCGAAGGCAACTACGCGGGCAACACGCCGCGGACGTTTCGTGACGTCGAGCCGCTGCTCACGCCGAGCGTCATTCTCAATCAGGGCATCGACTACACGCCGAACGGACGATTCAGCGCCGGCGCGACGGGACGCTGGGTTGGTCGCGCGTATCTCGACAACACCAACAACGACGCGTTCGACACGCCGTCGTTCTTCCTGCTCGATGCGAAGGCGTCGTACGCGATCACGCCGTGGGCGCGCGTGTCGTTGCAGGTCAACAACTTGCTCAATGCGAAGCGCGTCTATCCGAGCGGCTACAGCTACCAGTACTACTCGGGCGACGAACTGACCGGCGTCGCTTACTACTATCCCCAGGCGACGCGAAACGCTACCGTGCTCATGGACTTCGCATTTTGACGGCCTGGATTCTCGCGAACTGGTTCGAATTCGTCGCGGCGCTGATCACGGCGTTCAGCATCTGGCTCGCGACGAAAGAGAACATCTGGTACTACCCGACCGGCGTCGTCGCGCTGGTGATGTACACGTGGATCTACTTCGGCGCGAAGCTCTACGCCGAGTCCGTGCTGCAGATCGTCTGTCTCGTGCTGATGCTGTACGGCTGGTACGAGTGGCTGCACGGCGGAACGAACAAGCAGGAGTTGCCGGTCACGCGAACGCCGCGCTGGGCGTGGATGTGGGGCGTCATCGCAGGCATCGTCGGCTCCGCGCTCGTGATCGCGATTCAGTTGCGCTTCACCGACAACCCGAATCCCTACGTCGACTCGTCGCTGCTCGTCTGGAGTCTCGTCGCGCAGTGGATGACCGCGCGCAAGTGGATCGAGAACTGGATCCTCTGGATCGTGATCAACACGTTCTCCGTGCCGCTCTACATCGTGCGTGAGCTCTGGTTCACGTCCGGTCTCTACGTCGCGCTCTGGATCCTCGCGATCGTCGGATACATCCAATGGCGCAAGACCCTCGTTCCCGCCGCATCACGCTGACGGGCCCGGAGTGCACGGGCAAGACCGAGCTCGCGCAACGCATGTCGCGCGAGCTCGGCGTCGAGTGGACGCCCGAGTACGCGCGCGAGTACGCCGAAGCGCGCGACGTTCTGACCGCCGCCGACGTCGAGCCGATCGCGCACGGCGAGATCGTGAATCTCGATCGCGCCACGGGCTCGCTCATCATTCAGGACACCGATCTCCTCTCGACCGTCGTCTACGCGCGCCACTACTACGGCGCGTGTCCGGCGTGGATCGAAGCGGAAGCGCTGAAACGCCGCGCCGATTTCTACCTGCTCCTCGACACCGACGTCCCGTGGCTGTCGGACAGCGCGCGCGACGCCGGCGATGACGCACGCGAAGATCTCTTCGACGCGTTCCGTGCCGCGCTCGACGAGTTCGAGACGCAGTGGGAAATCGTGAGCGGCGACTGGGCCAAGCGCGCAGAGAAGGTTCGAAGCGCGGTTTCCAGGCTGGCGGTGAGCGACTCTAACGAGTCATGAACAGCCGGCTGCGCGTCTTTCTCGTTGCGCTCGTGACGCTTTCCGCGAGCGCGAGTCAGATCGAGCCGATGAAGCTGAGCGAGCTCACCGATCGCGCCTCGCTCGTCGTGATCGGCACGGTCGTCGGCAGCAAGACGACGCCGGACACCCGCGGATTCACGGAGACGATCGTGACGGTGAAAATCGCGAAGGTGATGAAGGGCGCGTACGCCAGACCGTATCTGCGCATTCGAACCAGATCGGGTCTCGTGTTTTTCGATCGTCATCTCGCGGTCGGCGACGGCGGCGTGCTGTTTCTCAAATCATCAACGAACGATGCGTTCGAGGCCGCGTATCCCGGCAGCTTCGCGCTGTTTCAGCAGGGCACGTTCACGACCGCCAAGTAGAATTGCGTCATGACGACGGGCTCTGAGCGAACCAAAGCGATTCTGCGAGTGCTGCAGCGTGGCTGCGAGGAGAAGCTCGCGAAGTTCGTGCTGAAGATCTTCGGCGCGTCGACCCTCGACGAATGCCTCGCGACCTACGAGACGCTCGGGAAGGCCGAGCGCGAATCGCTCGATGCGGCGTTGTCGCAGTACGCCGAAAACAGCGGCGCCGCGTTTCTGCTCAGCGTCGAAAACGAAGAACGCCGCTAGCCCACGCTATGCCGCCGCGATTCCGATCGTGATGAGCAGCAGGCAGCCGTCCGCCGACGCCACGACGTCGCCGTGATGCACGGTCGCCTCGGCGTGGTGGAAGTCGCCCTGATTGAGCGCCATCCCGCCGATGTGGCAGCTCCCGCGGATCACGTACGAATCCTCGGCGCCCTCGTGATCGTGTGCGTCGACGATCGCGTGCGGGTCGAGGTCGAGCAGGAAGGTCAGCGTGCCGCGGACCTTGTCCTTCGACAGCCGCTTCATTCGCGCGCCTTCCGCAATCGTGCTCCACGTTCCTTCGTCGACGCGCACCGTGCGGCTCTCGTGCTCGCCCGGGATGCTCGTGTCGAACTGTCGCGTGTTGCGGATCGCGTCGACGATGCGGCCGCGCATCGCGGCCGGCGGCGCGACGGGCTCGAGGGTCTCGGCGGCGATGCGGTCGAGCAGTTCCAGATCGGGAGGCGTCAGGGCGTCGTTCATTCGTCGGTTACCACTGTCGGAAGCATACCGCTCCCAGTCGATCTACGGATGCCATCGCGAATCGGATGTATGTCAGGCTGTTCCTATGAACTGGCTCATCAAGAACTTCCTTCGCGGGCTGGTGATCGTCGTGCCGATCGCCCTCACGGTGTACCTCCTGGTGCAGGCCTTCACGACGCTCGACCGCATCCTGAAACTGCAATACCCCGGCCTCGGCCTGCTGGTCATCGTGCTGGTCACGATCCTCATCGGCGCGCTGGCCGGCAACTTCGCCGGACGCCGCGTCTTCGCGCTCACCGAGAAATTGTTCACGAAGGCGCCGATCGTCCGCATCGTCTACTCGGCGATCAAAGATCTGCTCGAGGCGTTCGTCGGCAACAAGCGCCGCTTCGACCGTCCCGTCGCGATCACGGTCAGCGACGGCGTGAAAACGTTCGGATTCATCACCCGCGATGACCTCGCGTCTCTCGGGATGCCGGGCGACGTTGCCGTGTATGTGCCCTTCTCCTACACGTGGGACGGGTGTCTGCTCGTCGTGTCACGCGAGCGTGTGACGGCGATCACTGCGGACAGTGCGAGCATCATGGCCCTGGTCGTGTCCGGGGGCGTATCGCGCATGTGATGTGCGCCACTGGGTTTACCCCACTTGCGTCACCGACGATTTTGCATATGATGCGCACCGTCCGCGCGCTTTACGTTGAGCGTGCAGACCGCTCAATCCACCGGCAGCTTCGCTGCCCCTCACTTTTGAAATCTCGACACCGGACGGTAGCAGCCTAGATGGCGCAGATTTTCCATCGCAGTGCCAATACGCTTTCGCGCGTCACGATCTTCGGCGCGATCTTCATTGCCGGCTTCGTCCTCTGGGTCATCGGCGGCATTGTTCGTTCTCCGTATTTCACGAACCAGGGCATCGCCCGCGAACAGCCGGTCCCCTTCAGCCACCAGCATCACGTGGCCGGACTCGGCATCGACTGCCGTTATTGCCATACGTCGGTCGAAACCTCGAGTTTCGCCGGGATCCCGCCGACGTCGACGTGCATGAACTGCCACGCGCAGATCTGGACGAACGCCGAGATGCTCGAGCCGGTGCGCGCGAGCTTCCGCAGCGGCAAGCCGATCATCTGGAGCCGCGTGCACCGCCTGCCGGACTACGTGCACTTCAACCACAGCATCCACGTGGCGAAAGGCATCGGCTGCGCGAGCTGCCACGGCCGCATCGACCGCATGAACCTCGTGCACCAGGAAGCTCCGCTGACGATGGAGTGGTGCCTGAGCTGCCATCGCGCTCCCGAGAAGCACATCCGTCCGCGCGAAGAGGTTTTCAACATGAACTACGTCCCGAAGAACCAGGCGGTTCTCGGGCCGGAGCTCGTCAAGAAATACGGCGTCAGAAGCCTGACGCATTGTTCGACGTGCCATTACTAAGGGCCGAGGCCTTCGGCTGTTTGCCCTTGGCCCCAAAGAACCATGAGTGATCAGAAAACACTGAGTTTTTCCGACTTCCGAGCGCGCGTCGGCGACCTGCGCGGCAAGGAATTCTGGCGCAGTCTCGAAGACCTCTCGCGCAGCGAAGTCTTCGACGAGTTCATGCACCAGGAGTTCCCCCAGCAGGCGCAGCCGCTCGACAAGGGTGTCGACCGCCGCGACTTCGTGAAGCTGATGGGCGCATCCGTCGCGATGGCAGGCCTCGCCGCGTGTAAGCAGCCGGCCGACGCGATCGTGCCGTACGTGAACATGCCGGAGAACCTCATCCCCGGCAAGCCGGTCTTCTTCGCGTCCGCGATTCCGCTCAGCGGCGTCGCCAACGGCGTGCTCGTCGAGAGCCACCTCAACCGCCCGACGAAGATCGAAGGCAACCCCGAACATCCGTCGACCAAGGGCGCGAGCGACGCGTTCATGCAGGCCGCGGTGCTCGGTCTCTACGATCCGGACCGCTCGCAGGTCGTCCGCCGCTACGGCGACACCGCGACGTGGGGCGAGTTCCTCGGCGCGATTCAGCCGATCCTCACCGCCGCGAAGACCAACGGCGCGGGCCTGCGCATCCTCACCGGCACCGTGACCTCGCCGACGTTCGGCGCACAGATGCAGACCCTGCTCGCGCAGTACCCGGGCATGAAGTGGCATCAGTGGGAAGCGGTCAATCGCGACGAAGTGCGCGAAGGCTCGCGCATCGCATTCGGCCGCTACGTCAACACGCACTACGACTTCACCAAAGCCAACGTCGTCGTCTCCCTCGGCTCTGATTTCCTCGGCGAAGGCCCGGGACATCTCCGCTACGCCCGCGACTTCATGTCGCGCCGCAAAGTCCGCTCGGGAGTCACGCACTCGATCAATCGCCTCTTCGCCATCGAAGCAGGCATGACCGCCACCGGCTCCATCGCCGATCACCGCCTCAGTGTGAAGCCCTCGCAGATTTACGAGATGGCCCGCGCGCTGATGGCCGGCCAGTCGTCGAATCCGGTCATCGCCGCGGCGATCAAAGACCTGCAGGCCAATCGCGGCGCGAGCGTCGTCATCGCCGGCGACGAACAGCCCGCGATCGTGCATGCGTATGCGCACGTCATCAACTCGCAGCTCGGCAACATCGGCACGACGGTGCTCATCACCGATCCGATCGAAGTCGCGCCGGTCAATCAGACGCAGTCGATTCGCGAGCTCGTCGCGGACATGAACTCCGGCGCTGTCAAAGCGCTGTTCGTCCTCGGCGGCAACCCCGTCTTCGACGCGCCGTCCGACCTGCAGTTCGAGAAGGCGTACGACAAGGTTCCGTTCAAGGTCCATCACTCGCTGTACTACGACGAGACCTCGCATCGCAGCCACTGGCACATCCCCGACACGCACCCCCTCGAGACGTGGGGCGATGCGCGCGCGCACGACGGCACGATCTCGATCATTCAGCCCCTCATCGCGCCGCTCTACAACGGCCGCTCGATGCACGAAACCCTCGGCGCTCTGATCGGCGGTCTCGATCAGACGCCGTATCAGACCGTGCGCTCGCACTGGTTCGCGAACGGCGCGAACGAGCTGACGTGGCGTCAGTGGCTGCATGACGGCCTGATTGCCAACAGCGCGCTGCCGGCAGTCGCCGCGACCGCGACGCTCTCGATGGATGTCGCGCCTGCCGCGACGCCCGCGGGCATCGAGCTCGAGCTGCGCCACGATCCGACCATCTACGACGGCCGCTTCGCGAACAACGGCTGGCTCCAGGAGCTCCCGAAACCGCAGACGAAGATCACGTGGGACAACGTGATGATCGTCGGACCGAAGACCGCCGAGAAGATCGGCTACCCGGTCGACGAGCGCGAGAAGCACGTCAACATGAAAGAGACGCGCTTCGCCGACCTTTCCTACCGCGGCGTGAATCTGCGCCTGCCGGTGTGGGTCGTGCCCGGACACGCCGAAGACGTCGCGACGGTCTACTTCGGCTACGGCCGCGAGAAGGCCGGCAAAGTCGGAACGGGCCTCGGCTTCAATACGTACGCACTGCGATTCTCGAACTCACTGCACGGCGGTGGGGGAGCGCAGCTCACGATGTCCGAGGCCGCGCCGCGCATCTACAAGGTCGCGTGCACGCAGGAACATCAGTCGATCGATCCGAAAGACGTCGGCGAGCGCGGAATCATTCAGGCCAACTCGTTCGAAGGCTACAAGGCGAATCCGAAGTTCGCGCAGAACCCGCATCACGCCGGCGGTCACAACGAGTCGATGTATCCGGAGTACGACTACAGCGACAAGCACGCGTGGGCGATGGTCATCGACACGTCGATCTGCACCGGCTGCAACGGCTGTGTGATCGCGTGTCAGGCCGAGAACAACATCGCCATCGTCGGGAAAGAAGAAGTGGTCCGCGAGCGCGAGCTGCATTGGCTGCGCATCGACCGCTACTACCGCGGCGACGTCGAGAATCCCGAAGTCTTCCACCAGCCGGTGCCGTGCATGCAGTGCGAGAACGCGCCGTGCGAGCCGGTCTGCCCCGTCGAGGCCACGTCGCACAGCGAAGACGGTCTCAACGACATGACGTACAACCGTTGCGTCGGCACGCGCTACTGCTCGAACAACTGCCCGTACAAGGTCCGCCGCTTCAACTTCTTCCACTACTCCGACTACGACACGCCGGCCCTCAAGGCCATGCGCAACCCGGACGTCACCGTCCGTACGCGCGGCGTCATGGAGAAGTGCACCTACTGCGTGCAGCGCGTCAACGCCGCGAAGATCGAGGCGGAGAAGCAGAACCGCAAAGTGCGCGACGGCGAAGTCGTCACGGCCTGCCAGCAGGCGTGCCCGACGCAGGCCATCGTGTTCGGCGACATGAACGATCCGAAGAGCGAGGTCGCGCAGCTCAAGGCGCAGCCGACCAACTACACGTTGCTCGAAGAGCTGCAGACGAAGCCGCGCACCACGTATCTGGCGACGATTCGCAATCCGCACCCGGACCTCGCGCCGGCGCAAACGGCCGAAGCAGGACACGAGGGGCACTGACGCATGGCCACCAAACACGAACACGAACCGGTCCATGAACTGCGTCCCACGACGCAGGAGACTCGGATTCCCGAACGCTTCATCCCCACGCCGACCATCGAGCCGGGACACTCGTTCTCCACGATCACCGATCACATCTCGACGATCGTCCTGCGCAAGAAAACACCGATCGGCTGGTTCATCGGTTTCCTGATTGCCCTCGGCGGTGTCGGACTGCTCACCGTCTCGATGACGATGCTCATCGGCAAAGGCGTCGGCATCTGGGGCATCAACCATCCGGTCGGATGGGGCATGGACATCATCAACTTCGTCTGGTGGATCGGTATCGGTCACGCCGGCACGTTGATCTCGGCCATCCTTCTTCTGCTTCGTCAGGAGTGGCGTACTTCGATCAACCGCTTCGCCGAGGCGATGACGCTGTTCGCGGTCGCGTCGGCTGGCTTGTATCCGGCGCTGCACACCGGCCGTCCCTGGTACGACTACTGGCTCTTCCCGTATCCGAACACGATGGGCTTGTGGCCGCAGTTCCGCAGCCCGCTGATGTGGGACGTCTTCGCGGTCTCGACCTACGCGACCGTCTCCGCGCTGTTTTGGTATGTGGGACTGATTCCTGACCTCGCGACGCTGCGCGATCGCGCGACGAACATCTGGGCGAAGCGCGCCTACGGTGCGTTCGCGCTCGGCTGGCGCGGCTCCGCGAAACATTGGTATCGCTACGAGCACGCGTATCTCCTGCTCGCCGGACTCTCGACGCCGCTCGTTCTCTCCGTGCACACGATCGTGTCGTTCGACTTCGCGGTCGCGCAGGTGCCCGGCTGGCATGCGACGTTCTTCCCGCCGTACTTCGTCGCGGGCGCGGTGTTCGCCGGATTCGCGATGGTGCTCACGCTCGCGATTCCTGCGAGAAAGTTCTTCAAGCTCGAAGACTTCATCACCATGCGGCACCTCGAGAACATGGGCAAGGTGCTGCTCGCGACGGGTCTCATCGTCGCGTATGCGTACGCGATGGAGTGGTTCTACGGTCTCTACAGCGGCAACGTCTTCGAGGCCTACATGCTGCGCAATCGCGCCACCGGTCCGTATCGCGGGATGTACGCCGCGCTCTGGATCTGCAACGGTCTCGCGCCGCAGCTCATGTGGTTCAAGCGATTGCGCACGTCGCCGTTCTGGCTGTTCGTCGTGGCGATGTTCGTCAACGTCGGCATGTGGCTGGAGCGCTTCGTGATCATCCCGGCGTCGCTTCACCGCGACTTCCTCCCGTCGTCGTGGGGCATGTACTCCGGAACGTTCTGGGACTGGAGCTTCTACATCGGGTCGATTGGCCTGTTCTTCGCGCTCCTGTTCCTGTTCCTTCGTTTCCTCCCAATGATCTCGATCTTCGAGATGCGCACGCTGCTTCCCGAAGCGCAGGCGCATGCCGAGCACGAGGAGCACTAGGTTCATGGCGATCGGAAAGATCAAAGAAGGTCTGTACGGCGTCGTCGCCGAGTTCAACGACCCGCAGTCGCTGCTCGATGCGGCGAACTCGGTGCGTGAAGCCGGCTACACGTCGACGGACGCGTTCTCCCCGTTCCCGATTCACGGCCTCGCCGAGGCGGTCGGGTTCCACAAGTCGCGCCTGTCGCTCATCGTGTTGACGATGGGCATCATGGGCGGCATCGGTGGCTTCTTCATGTGCTGGTACGCCAACGTCATCAGCTACCCGCTGAACATCGGCGGCAAGCCGTACAACTCGTGGCCGGCGTGGATCCCGATCACGTTCGAGTGCACGATTCTCCTGGCCGCCCTCGGCGCCGTCTTCGGCATGCTCGCCCTCAACGGCCTGCCGATGCCGTATCACCCGATGTTCAATCTCCGTCGCTTCGACTCCGCGTCGCGCGACAAGTTCTTCCTCGTCATTCAGGCGCGAGATCCGAAGTTCCGCCTGGAGGAGGCTCGCCGCCTCCTCGAGACTCTCGGCCCCCGTGAGGTGACCGATGTTCCCTGGTAAGACGCGCTTCGCGCTCATCGCGCTGGCGCTCCTGACGCTCGCTGCCTGCCGTCAGAAGATGGCCAATCAGCCGCGTTACGATCCGTACGAGCCGAGCGACTTCTTTGCGGACGGCATGTCGGCGCGTCCGCGCATCGAAGGGACGGTCGCGCGCGGCGAGATCTCGAATAACCCGTTCCTCGACACCGGCAAAGTGAACGGCCAGATCGCGGACGGCTTCCCGATGCCCGTCACGCGCGAGCTCATCGACCGCGGTCAGACGCGCTTCGACATCTACTGCTCGCAGTGCCACGGCCGCATCGGCAACGGCAACGGGATGATCCCGTCGCGCGGCTATCGCCGTCCGCCGTCGTTCCACACCGACAAATTGCGCACCGCACCGACCGGACACTTCTTCGACGTGATGACCAATGGCTTCGGCGCGATGCCGCCGTATCGCACCATGATTCCCGCGCAGGATCGCTGGGCCATCGTGGCCTACATCCGCGCGCTGCAGATCAGTCAGAACTCCAACGCCGCCGAGCTCACCGCGGAACAACGCACGCAGCTCGACGCGCCGGCAGCCGCCGCGACTGAGGGAGGTCATCACTAATGACGTCCTCCACGCTCAATCCGACGCCGTCGCCGCGCGCCACCACCACCGGCGTCGCGCGCTGGCAGACCCCCGCGCTCATCCTCGGCATCATCGGGATCATCGGCTCCGCGGCGGGCTTCATGCTCAACCGCCCCGAGTTCTTCAAAGCCTGGGTCGCGCCGTTCATCTTCTGGTTCCTGATCGCGGCCGGATCGCTCGCCGTGCTCTGCCTGCAGTACACGACCGGCGGTGAGTGGGGCGTTCTGATTCGCCGTCCGCTCGGCGCGGCGTCACGCACGCTGCCGCTGTTCCTGCTCTTCGGCCTGCCGATTTTTCTCGGTCTCTCGCACATCTATCCCTGGGCGAATCACGACATCGTCGCGCACGATACTCATCTTCAGCAGAAGCAGCTCTGGCTGAATCCGATGGGGTGGGGACTGCGCACGATCTTCTACTTCGTCGTCTGGGCGCTGTGGGCGTGGCGACTGCGCGTGCTGTCGCTGTCGTTCGCGAAAGATCGCTCGCCGTACACTGAGCTCTCGCGCCGCAAGTGGGCCGCGTCCGGCCTGCTGATGATCGTCTTCACGCTGACGTTTGCCTCCATCGACTGGGTGATGTCGCTCGAGCCGAAGTGGTACTCGTCGATGTACGGCATCTCCTTCACCGTCGGCGCGGGACTCTCCGCGTTCGCGTTCGTGACGTTCTTCCTGACCACGATCTCGAACACGAAGGCCATGCAGGACGTGCTCAAGCCGAATCACTTCCGCGATCTCGGCAACCTGATGCTCGCGTTCACGATGCTGTGGGCGTACACGGGCTTCTCGCAGTTCCTGCTGATCTGGTACGGCAACATCAAGGAAGAGACGCCTTACTACCTGCAGCGCACGCATGGCGGCTGGGGAGTGCTGGCGTTGATCCTCGTGATCTTCCACTTCTTCCTGCCGTTCTTCATGCTCCTGATGCGCGCCATCAAGGACCGTCCGAAGACGATCGCCATCGTCACGGTGATCATCCTGGTGATGCGCTTCCTCGACACGTACTGGCTCATCGGCCCCGCGTTCTGGCCGGAACACTTCTACATCTCCTGGATCACTCTCTTCGCCTTCCTCGGCATCGGTGGTCTCTGGCTCTGGGCCTTCATCGGCCAGCTCAAGGGACAGACCATCATCCCGATTCACGAGACGTGGGTCGAAGAAGCGATTCGCGAGGGTGCTCTCGAGAGGAGAGCGTAACCATGCCTGAGCACGTCCAATACGAAGACGACGATCTCTTCAACCCCGAGACTCATCACGAGTCGTCGGACGTCCCGGTCAAGGGACTGCTGTGGTTCATCGTCATCTTCGTCGTCTTCTCGATCATCACCTGGGCCGTCGTCCTGTTCATGTACAAGGGCTTCGTGAACATGGAGCGCAAGCGGATGGATCCGCCGGCGACCGCGGTGACCCGTCCGCACAGCGTCGATGTTCCGCAGAATCAGCCGCTGTTGCAGCCGTTCCCGCGTCCGAACGAAAAGGGCGAGCCGACAAATGTGCCGCAGCACGACACGCCCGTCGTCGATCTGATTCGCCTGCGTGAGTCGGAGGCGAAGGTGCTGAATCACTACGGCTGGGTCGATCGCCAGCATGGCGTCGTCCACATCCCGATCGAAGAAGCGAAGGCGCGCTTCGCCGCGCAGGCGGCGCTGCAGGGTCAGACCTCGACGGCTCCTGCGACCGCGACGACTACGGCTGCTCCTGAAACAACGACCACGACGACCACCGCACCTGCGACGGCCGCGACTACGACCACGGGAGCCCATCAGTGAAATCCTCGCTGCGTGTCGCGGTGCTGATTGCGGCCGCAACGCTGCTGGCTACGCCTGTCTTCGCGCAGACGTCAGCGAATGCTCCCCAACTCCCGGGTCACGTCTCCATCGCCCAGAAACTCAACTCCCAGGTCCCGCTCGACCTGATGTTCCGCGACGAGCAGGGGAAGGTCGTCCGTCTGAAGGAGTTCTTCAACAACGGACGTCCGGTTCTGCTGAACTTCGTCTACTACCGCTGCCCGATGCTCTGCCCGATGGTGCTCGAAGGAACGACCGAGTCGCTCACGCACCTGAAGTTCGACATCGGCAAGCAGTTCGACGTCGTGACGATCAGCATCGATCCGCGCGATCAGGCGAAGTCCGCGGCGGAGATGAAAGACAAGTACATCCGCCGCTACGGCCGCCTCGACTCCGCGCCGAACTGGCACTTCCTGACCGGCAACGAAACGACGATCAAGAAGATCACCGACGCGGTCGGATTTCAGTTCGCGTACGACAGTCGCACGGACCAGTTCGCGCACGGCGCGGCGCTGCTCGTGCTCACGCCGGACGGTCGCACGTCCCGCTATTTCTATGGGTTTGAATACAAGCCGCGCGATCTCCGTCTGGCGATCGTCGAGGCCTCCGAGGGGAAAGTCGGCACTGCTGTCGACCAGTTCCTTCTGCTCTGTTTCCACTACGACCCCGCGACGGGGAAGTACAGCCGCAACGCGATGATGTTTGCCCGGGCCGGTGGCGTGACCACCATGCTCGTCCTCGGCAGCGCCATCTTCGTGATGATCCGTAAAGAGCGCAAACAGCAATGACAGATTTCCCACTGTTCCCCGAGCAGGCATCGAGCGTCGCGCAATACGTCGACGGCCTCTATCTCGGCCTCGTCGCCATCACGGGCGTGGTCTCGCTCCTGATCTGGCTCGTCATCTTCGTCTTCGCGATCAAGTACCGCCGCCGCCCCGACAACGAGCTCGCGCAGGAGCAGGAACCGCCGGCCGCGCTCGAGGCGACCTGGATCATCATCCCGACGATCATCTTCATCCTCATCTTCGTCGCCGGATCGTGGGTGTTCTTCCGCATGCAGCGCGTGCCGTCGAACGCCCTCGAGGTCTACGCCACCGGCCGCCAGTGGATGTGGAAGTTCCAGCATCCGTCCGGCCAGCGCGAGATCAACACGCTCCACGTTCCGGTCGGACGTCCGATCAAGATCACCATGGCGTCCGAGGACGTCATTCACAGCCTCTGGTTCCCGAGCATGCGCGTGAAGGCGGACGTTCTGCCGAATCGCTATCGCACGCTCTGGTTCGAGGCGACGAAAGTCGGCCGCTACCACATCTTCTGCGCCGAGTACTGCGGCACGCTGCACTCCGGAATGATCGGCTGGGTCGAAGTCATGGAACCCACCGCGTATCAGCGCTGGCTCGCCGGCGGAACCGAGGGATCGCTGGCGTCGCAGGGCGAGAAGCTCTTCGAGAAATACGCGTGCAACACCTGCCACATGCAGACGTCCGGCGCGCGCGGTCCGAACCTCGCGGGGCTGTACGGCAAGACCGTTCAACTCACGGACGGCAAGTCCGTCACCGCGGATGACAACTACATCCGCGAGTCGATCCTGAATCCGCAGGCCAAGATCGCGGCCGGCTTCCAGCCGATCATGCCGACGTTCCAGGGCCAGGTGAACGAAGACGATCTCCTGCGCTTGCTCGCGTACGTGCGCACGCTCGGCACCGAACAGCCGCAGATCACGCCGGTCGAATCCGCACAGTCGATGGCGACCAGCGCGGGTGCGACTCCGTCCACCACCACCGGCGCCGGCGGCTCCAGTCCGCCCGCTGCCACCGCGACGGCACCGACGTCCGCTCCCGCGACCGGCACGAATCAATAGGGAATTACGATGACCACCACCACAGTCGAAGACGCACCGTTCATCGAGCCCTCGGCACACGAGCGGCGGAACTATCTCAACGATGAGTACGGCGTGCTGTCCTGGCTCCTGACCAAGGACCACAAGCGCATCGCCATCCTCTACCTCTTCTCCGTTACGACGTTCTTCATCGTCGGCGGCATCATCGCGTTCCTCATGCGCCTCGAGCTCCTCACTCCCGAGGGCGACATGTTCACGTCGGACACGTACAACAAACTCTTCACCCTGCACGGCGTGGTGATGATCTTCTTCTTCCTCATCCCCGCGATTCCCGCGGTCATGGGGAACTTCATCCTGCCGATCATGCTCGGCGCCAAAGACCTCGCGTTTCCAAAGCTCAATTTGTTGAGCTGGTACATCTACATGGTCGGCGGCATCTTCGGCATCTTCGTGATCATCGCCGGCGGCGTCGACACGGGCTGGACGTTCTACACGCCCTTCTCCACGCAATACTCGAACACTAAAGTCTTCGCGACGACGCTCGGCGCATTCATCACCGGCTTCTCGTCGATCCTCACCGGTTTGAATTTCCTCGTGACCATTCACCGCATGCGCGCGCCCGGCCTGACCTGGTACCGCCTGCCGCTGTTCGTCTGGTCGATGTACGCGACGAGCGTCGTGATCATGCTGGCCACGCCGGTGCTCGCGATCACGCTCGTGCTGTTGATGATCGAGCGCGTGCTGGGGGTGGGCATCTTCGATCCCGCATTGGGCGGTGATCCCGTGCTCTATCAGCACATGTTCTGGTTCTACTCCCATCCGGCGGTCTACATCATGATTCTGCCGGGCATGGCCGTGATCTCCGAGTGCGTCGCGGCGTTCACGCGCAAGCGCATCTTCGGCTACAAGTTCGTGGCCTTCTCGTCCCTCGGCATCGCGTTCCTCGGCTTCCTCGTGTGGGCGCACCACATGTTCGTCGCCGGCATCTCCGTCTACTCGGCGATGATCTTCTCGTTCCTGACGATGCTCGTCGCGGTGCCGTCCGCGATCAAAGTCTTCAACTGGACGGCGACGCTCTACAAAGCCTCGGTCTCGTGGCAGACGCCGATGCTCTACGTCCTCGGCTTCATCGGCCTCTTCACCATCGGCGGCGTGACGGGCCTGTTCCTCGGCGCGCTCGGCGTCGACGTTCACGTGCACGACAGCTACTTCGTCGTCGCGCACTTCCACTACATCATGGTCGGCGGAACGATCATGGCGTACATGGCCGGCATCCACTACTGGTGGCCGAAGATCACCGGCCGCATGTATCCCGAGTGGTGGGGACGTCTCTCCGCGCTGCTCGTGTTCGTCGGCTTCAACCTGACCTTCTTCCCGCAGTTCCTCGTCGGCTACGTCGGCATGCCGCGCCGCTATCACGCGTACGCGCCGGAGTTCCAGGTTCTGAACGTTCTCTCCACCGCGGGCGCGACCGTGCTCGCCGTCGGCTATCTCCTGCCGATGATCTACCTCGCCTGGTCGGTGAAGTTCGGCCGCAAGGCGGGTGCGAATCCGTGGGGCGCAGTCGGTCTCGAATGGGCCACGACCTCGCCTCCGCCGAAGGAGAACTTCCACGAGACGCCGACCGTCACGTGGGACGCATACGACTATCCGGCCTTCCTCAAGGCCATGCGGGAGACGCAGCATGTCTGATGTCACGCTCCATCACGGCGCGGAGCACGCGTCCCATCCGCACGAGCACGGGCACCACCATCCGTTCCTCCAGCATCACTTCGAGGACATGGGCCAGCAGCACGAGGCCTCGACCCTCGGCATGTGGTTCTTCGTCGCCCAGGAAATCCTCTTCTTCGGCGGACTTTTCTGCGCGTACTTCATCTATCGCGAGATGTATCCGGCGGCGTGGAAAGCCGGCTCGCATCTGCAGAACTGGAAGATCGGCGCGGCGAACACGATCGTGCTGATCGGAAGCTCGCTGACGATGGCGCTCGCGGTGTGGGGCGCGCAGGGCGCGAAGCGCAAATTCACGACGCTCATGCTCGTGCTCACGCTTCTCCTCGGCGGCATCTTCGTCGGCGTCAAAGGCTACGAGTACAAAGAGCACATTCACGAAGGGCTCTTCCCGGGCTCGCACTTCACGTACTCGCACGGCGATCCGGCACACCTGCCCGCGACGCAGATGTTCATGACGTTCTACTTCACGATGACCGGCCTGCACGCGCTGCACATGGTCATCGGCGCCGGCCTGCTGCTGTGGTTCATCAAGCGAACCTGGCGTGGCGACTTCGGTCCGGAGTACTACGGTCCGGTCGAGATCATGGGTCTCTACTGGCACTTCGTCGACATCGTCTGGATCTTCCTCTTCCCGCTGCTGTATCTCGTTTAGTCAGGATCAAGCACGACATGGCTCATCAACCCGATCACGAGACCTACACCGGCCACGCCGCGCCGCACCATCAGGCGTCGCTCGTGACCTACTTCGCCGTTTTCGCGACGCTCATGCTCCTCACGGTCCTCACGGTGTGGGTCTCCCGCATCGACCTCGGCGAACTGAACACCGCCGTGGCCATGGCTGTCGCGATCGTGAAGGCCACGGTGGTCATCCTCTGGTTCATGCACGTCATCCACTCGCCGCGACTCACGTGGATCGTGGTCATCTCGTCCTTCCTCTGGCTCGCCGTGATGTTCGTGTTGTTCTTCAGTGACTACCTGACCCGCCACTGGACTTTGTACTGACCTTCTTCCCACCGTTCGTCATTGCATTCATCGCCGCGACGATCGGCACGATCGTCGCCATCGTCATCGCGCGCCGCCGCATGGCGAACGACGACCGGTGGTTCGACGGGAAACCAGTCGCGCGCGGGACGCTCGTGCGCTGCGTCGAATCGAATGAGTCGTACTGGTGCGACGTCGAGTACGAGACGCCGAACGGCCAGCGCTATCGCATCACCGGCGAGTACGGCTACGTCCCCGCGGACGTCGGGACGACGATGGATGTCGCATACGACGCGCGCATGCCGTCCGACGCGCGCATCGTGAATGAGCCGGGCGATCACAGTCCGGCGGGGACGTTCTTCGCGGTGGTCTTCGTGTTCGGAGCGATCTTCATCATCGCCATGACGATCATGACGTTCACCGCCCGCTGAACCGACTCGGCGTCAGCGTTCAGTGAGCTAAGGACATCCGAACGCGTCGGTATCGGTGATCGTCTGGAATGAACGTCCAAGCGGATTGACGTACATCTTTGTCGCATTTGTCTTCGTGTCTCGCACCGTGATCGTCACCTCGACGTCGGTCAGTCCTCCCGCAAAGAACCAATGGCGGTTGTTGACGACGCAGCCGTCGAGCACCTTGAAGAGCATTTCCGTGTTGGCCGGTCCGAAGAACCAGAAGCCGGCGGTGTTGTCGCTGATGCTGACGCGGTGGGCAACGCCTTGCGCCGACGCCGTGCGCCAGTTTGCGGACACCGAGAATCGACCGTTCGCGAGACACACGTTCGTGTCGCTCGGAATGCACGTTGCGCAGTTCGCGGCGCAGCCGGAGATGTCGAGCGTGCGCAGCTCCCCGACGGTGACGTAGTAGGCGCGACAATCCGCGACGGCGACGTCTTCGATCGCAGTCGCGGCATACCTGCCGATGCCGTTGTTGAACGTCGGCGGTTGAGGCCGGAACAGGGCCAAACCTTCTCCCTGCGGATTCAGTCGCGTTTCCTCTGCGACGACGACCCGGTTCGTCGCGGCGATGTTCAGATAGTTCGTATTCAACGTCGTGGCAACTCCGGGCAGGCGGACCGGCGCGTTGCGATTCGTCACGTCGATCTCTTCGATGGAGCTGGTGGCGCCGACGAGCAGAGTGCCGCTGAGAGTCAGGTCCGCCGCGGACGCAGAGTTGGGAAGGAACGCGGTGACCACCGGTATCGCGGGATTCGTGACGTCGATGAACACGTAGCGCTGCAGTTCCTCGTCGAGTGCCGCGGCCAGCGTGCCGTCGATCGTCACGCGATGGTAGTAGCCGTTCGTCGTCAGCCGGCCCACGATCACCGGGTTGCGCGGATCGGCGAGGCTGATCACTTCGATCTGGCCTTGAACGGCCGCGAGTGCGATCGCGCCGCTGATCGCGACGTCGTCGGCCTGATCTGCGACGAGGATCGCGCCGAGGGTGATGGGCGCATTCGGCGTGCTCATGTCGAGGACGGAGACGCGTGGAAGCTCCAGTTCCGCGGCAACGAGCAGGTTCCCGTCTGCGTCGATGCGCGTGTACGTCTCGCAATTGCGCACCGCGCCAATGGCGACCGCGCAGCTTTGCGCCTGCGTCGCAGCCGAGATGGTCAGCAACAGAAATCCGATGAGCAGGCGCATGTCATTCCCCTTTGCATGGGAGTGACACGCTCTGTTGATTCGCTACTGAGCGCCTCAGTGATTAACGATTGGCGGAGCGTCTTCGATCGGCGCGATGCCGCGCGCGGAGAGTTTCTCGAAGCGGATGAACAGCAACACGGCCACGACCGTCAGTCCGGCGCAGAGTCCCCACCAGAGGCCGACGATGCCCATGTCGTAGTGGAAGCCGAGGAGCAGCGCGACGGGGAGGCCGACGCACCAGTGGCCGAGGATGTTGGCGACGAAGGCGTACTTCGTGTCGCCGGCGCCGCGGAGCACGCCCGCGCCAACGGCCTGGATGCCGTCCGACATCTGAAAGACCGCGGCGACGAGCATCAGCGGGATGCTCGCGAGGATGATGTTCTCCTGATCGGTGACGAGTCGCACGAGCGGTCGCGGGATGAGCGCGAACGCCATTGCACTCACCGCCATGAATGCGCCGCCTGCGATGAACGCTGCGTGTCCGGAGATGCGCGTCGCGATGGAGTCGCGTGCGCCGACGCCGAGTCCGACGCGCACGGATCCCGCGGCTGCGACGCCTAGTGCGACGGTGAACGTGAATGACGCGAGTCCGATCACGAGCTGGTGCGCCGCGAGGTGCAACACGCCGAGTCGCGAGGCGAGCACGCCGACGAGTGCGAAGACGCCGATCTCCGCGCCCATCTGCAACGCGACCGGCAATCCGATGCGAAAGGCCTGCATGACTTCCGCCGCGTTCCAGTGAATGTCGATCGGTCCGTCGACCGGAACTTTCTTCACGGCGTACGCGACGATGAAGAACTGCAGGAACTGGCAGAGCACCGTTGCGATCGCGGCGCCCGCGACGCCCATCGCAGGGATCGCGCGCAGAGGTCCTGTCCACTCGGGCAGTACCGAGCCGCCGAAGACCAGCAGGATGTCAGCGAAGAGGTTGAAGATGTTCGCGAGGATCATCGACACGAGCATCGGACGCGTGACGCCGAGGGCTTGGAGGTAGGCGCGTGCGACGAAGAAGAGGATGAAGGGGATGACGCTCGTCGTGCGCACGAGCAGATACGTGCGCGCGGGCGCGACGAGCTCGGGCTTCGAGCCCATCAGCGGAAAGAGCCACGAGAGGAGCAGGAGCAACGCTGTGAGTCCGGCGGAGACGATGAGCCCGAGCCACATGCCCTGCCACATCACGCGGCGCGCGCGCATGCGATCGCCGGCGCCGAGCGCCTGCGAGATCAGCGGATCGACGCCGAAGACGATGCCCATGCCGAAGATCGAGAAGGCGAAGAAGAGTGCGTTCGCGAGTCCCGATCCGGCGAGCTCGCGGGCGCCGAGTCGTCCGAGAACCGCGACGTCGACGAGTCCCATGAGCTGCGTGCCGGCCTGCGCCGCGGCGAGAGGCGCCGCGAGCAGAAAGAGGCGGCGTAATTCGGTTCGATAGCCTTCGGCGCGCATGAGGGGGCCGGATTTTAGCCTCCGCGCTCGATTTCTTGTAGGATTACGCGTTTTTCGAACGACCGCTACTCAAAGGATTCCCTCCATGCGTTACCTCGTCACCGGCGGCGCCGGTTTCATCGGATCGAATTTCATTCGCTACATCTTCACCAAGTACGGCGAAGACGCGCAGGTCGTGAACCTGGACAAGCTCACGTACGCCGGGATTCGCGAGAATCTCGCGGAGTACGAAGGCAAGAAGAATTACCGCTTCGTCGAAGGCGACATCGCCGATCCGGCGCACGTGGCCGAGGCGTACAGAGGCGTCGATGGCAGCGGCGTCGACGTGGTCGTGAACTTCGCCGCGGAGACGCACGTCGATCGTTCCATCATGGAAGCGGCGACGTTCATCCAGACGGACGTGCAGGGCGTGCTCGTGCTGCTCGAAGAAGCGAAGCGCTCCACGCCGAACCTCAAGCGTTTCGTGCAGGTGTCGACGGACGAGGTGTACGGCTCGATCGACTCGGGCTCGTTCACGGAGCTCGATCCGCTCAACCCGCGCAATCCGTACTCCGCGTCGAAGGCCGGCGGCGATCGCATGGCCTACGCGTACGCGCAGACGTTCGGCATGCCGGTGATCATCACGCGCGCATCGAACAACTACGGACCGTTCCAGTACCCGGAGAAGCTGATCCCGCTGTTCGTCACGAACGCCATCGACGATCAGCCGCTGCCGCTCTACGGCGACGGCCGCAATGT